>JAFTRF010000146.1 GCA_017462405.1 Clostridia bacterium
CTACTTGACAGGGAGCGGTTCATTCGTCGAACGAAAGTTGGGTTTTTCTACAGTCTGAGGCATTGCACGCTGCAATGCCTCTTTTTTGCGATATTACTGAACTTCTACCAGTACATAGTCCCGGCTGCCGTAGCCCAATGCGGCGGCGGCCTCGATGGTGTGAATGCCGTTGCGGCTGTTGATGCGTTCAAGCAGGTGGTCCCGGCCGGGGTCCTGTGATGCATACACCAGATCAATGCAGGCCTGATCGATGGCGATGGGGTCGTCGGAGACGAGAATGCCGATGTCTTTCATGCAGGGATCCTCCGCGACGGCGCAGCAATCGCAGTCCACGGACATATTTTTCATGACGTTGACATACACCAGGTGCCCGTGGAAAAAGTCCACGACAGAACCGGCGGCGTCGGCCATGGATTCCAGAAAAGCGTCGTGATCGGCGCTCCAGATGTGCTCCGGGATACCGGCACCGTGGATGTATGCCTTGCCGTAAGAGGATGCCACACCAATGGACAGCTGCTTGAGCGCGCCGCCGTAGCCGCCCATGGGGTGCCCCTTGAAATGGGACAGCACCAGCATGGAATCATAGCTGGCGGTATGTTTGCCGATGTAATTTTTGCGGATGACCTTGCCGATGGGGATATCCAGTTCCAGATCGGGTCCCGCCTCATCGAGCAGATCGGTGGGGAAGCACTTCGACCAGCCGTGGTACGCAATGAGCTTGCGGTGCTTTTCGGTGGTGTTGCGCTCGCCCGCATAGGCGGTGTTGGCTTCCACAACGGTGCCGTTCACGTGGTCGATGACCGGCTTCCAGAATGTTGGCCGCAGAAAATTCTGATTGCCTTTTTCGCCGGAATGGACTTTGACGGCGACCTTGCCGGGCAGGGTCTTGCCCAGCATCTTGTAAAGCTCCAGCACCTTTTCCGGGGTAATCGTGCGGGAAAAATAGACGACAGGTTTCATATGCAGACCTCCTGTAATATCAGATGTTTTATTGCAGCAGCAAAATGCCGCTTGACGTCCGGGAAACGGTGAAAAAAGGGCGGTCCGAACAGAGGCTGCCCGGTGCGCTTTGTAAAATCAGAAATATTGCCGGAAATTCCGGATGCGTTCAAAGGTAATGCAGTTGCTGTTGTGGTGGGTGTCGGCCATATTGTAGCCCACGCGGGTCAGCAGCAGAATATCGTCCCCGTCAAAGACCCAGTCGGGGTACTGAAAGCCGCAGGCACGGGGGTCTTGGTCATGAAAATCGTAAATGCGGTGAACGACGCGCCAGGAGCGCAGGTCATGGGATACGGCCATGGAAAGGACCGTGCGCTTCGGTGTTTTATCCGGTACCTGTTCATTACCCAACAGCACATAACAGCCGCTCTGGGCATCGTAATTGAGGCAGAACTTCGCATTGCTGCCCAGCGTACATGGCACAATGGCATTGAAACGATAGGGCTTTTCCGGGTGACTGGTGTCTACATCCAGCAGCAGCATTTTGCCGTAGTTCGGTTTGCCGGCGGCTTCGATGTCCATGCGGTAACAGGCATGGAGCGTACCGTCCGGGCCGACAATCATGTTGCCTTCGATGCCGGCACCGGGCGAGCCGCAGCCGGGGCCGACCTCTGCGGGCGAGCCGGGCCATGCGGGGTCATATTCCAGCAAATCGGCTATGCACCATTGTGCCGGGTCGAGCAGGTCGCTGTCGGCCGGGGCAGAAATGTACGACATCCGGAAGGTGGTGGTGCCCCATGAGCCGCAGGAAACGGGAATGTACAGGCGCCCATTGTACTCGGCAATGTTGCCGCAGGTACCCTCCAGACTGTACCACGAGTTGGTGGCGAACAGCAGCACCGGAGCGGTCCATGTCTCGCCTTCGTCATCGGAACGGGCAATCACCAGACAGCCGCCACCCTGTGTGGCGGACAGACCATACAGTTTTCCGCGGTGAACGAACAGCTTGGGCCAGTAAGAGGGGGCCAGTTCACCCAGCCAGCGCCAGCTTTTGCCGCCGTCATCAGAGCAGAACAGCGGGGAGAGCATGGCATAATATTCGTGCCGCCAGAAAACATCCATGGCGGCGACCAGTCGCCCGGAGGGGCAGCGGGCCAGCCGTGGGACTGCCCAGAAAACGTCCGGAAAAGCTGAATGCGGGATCCTGCGGATGCAGATAATTGACCACGGTATCGCCGGGAATGTGTCCGGTGCGTACCCGGCGGGTCACGGCTCCGGTGCCGTCCGTACGGGCGAGGATCACCTGGTAGTCGGTTTTGTCCGCCAGACCGCCGACGGTGATGCTGAGCTCCGTCGCAGGAAAGACGGCATCCGGCACAGCGGCATCCGCGCACCGAACGGTCAGCGTATGCTCTCCCGATGAACCAAGGTCGCACCATTGTACGGTGATACTGCCCTCGTCTGCCGACAGACGGCCGATGTAGGGCAGATGTGCATCATGACGACGGTCAAGCGGCATAAAGGGCTTGTGCAGCCATGTGGTCAGGCTGGTCATAAGGATATCCCCCCATTTGTTCCACAATTTGCATGGAGTTTGTGGAAAATATGTTTCTTATATTATACCATGTGCGTGATGCATCGTCAAGAAGCGCAAAAAAGCACTGCCCGCAAAAGAGCAGTGCAATCGGCATGAAGCAGGATTCAGCGGCAGTATGTGGCAATGGCGGCAGACATATAGGCTGCTGTACCGGTGCCGTGGCGGTCCATATTGACAGCAAAGCGTTCGTCGGCGATATACATTTGCCCCAATCCTGCCAGAATTTCCTTGGTACAGGTGTAGTGATGAACGGTGATAAAGTCCTGCCATCGTTTCACCAATGCCTGCGCTTCGGGACTGTCGGGTGCGGCACCGGTATGCATACAGGAGGAAAATTCCGCCAGCAATGCATCCATGCCGGAATGGACATCGTTCCATTCCTGTGCGGATCGGGTAGCAGCCTTTTTGGCGCTTTCGCGATAGGCATCGGTATGTCCCCATTTTTCGCGGGCTTCCTTGGCGTAGCGTGCGCGCTGGGCTTCCAGTTCGTGGTTGTCAAAGGCTTTCATATCGGGTTCGGCTCCTTTCATGGCATCCTCCAATGCGGCGAGGATACGCTCCAATCGTGCTTTTTTCAGGGTAAGCAGGTGCTTCTGGGCATTCAGTGCGGCGGTGCGGTCGTGGCGCGGTGCGGTCATCAGCATGCGGATGTCTTTCAGCGGGAAATCCAGTTCACGGTAAAACAGAATTTCCTGCATTTGCGCCAGATTTTCGCGGTCATAGAAGCGATAACCGTTGGCAGGATCGGTTCCGGCAGGTTTCAGCAGGCCGATTTCGTCGTAATAGTGAAGTGTCCGTACGCTGACCCCGGTCAGCTCCGCAAATGCCCGGATGTGCATTTTCATGGCATCGCCTCCTCATGCATTCAGTATAATCTATGACGGTGCGTCAGAGTCAACAGGGTTTTGCACATTTTCTGTAAAAAATACGGAAAAGCAAAATGTCGCTGCATATTCAGATTTTCAGTTTCATCAATCCGTGCTTGTTGCAGTACAGGTACAGCAAACCTCTGCCGCGCAGATTCAGTCGTGTTTCCGCATTTCCCTCCGGATAGAACTTCACGAACTGGATGCGGTCTGCTGTGACATAGGCTACGAACGAAATGAAATGTGCCTTGGTCATCTCATGATGAACCGTCAGAAAATGTTCATCTTCCACTTGCTGTACCGAGACACAGTGGTATTCATCCGGTGTTTCTGCTTCCAGCGGCGGCAGGGTGATCCCGCAGCAGCTGATGACCGTATCTCCCACGGTGTGAATGACGTTGCCGCACAAGGGACAGACATAAAATTCAGACCACATCAGGTTGGCGGAAATGTTCTGGTTGCTGACGGTATCGCCCGACATCAGTTCCATCACCGACACGCCCAATGCAGCGGCCAGCGGTTCAATGAGTGTAATGTCTGGCAGCCCTTTGGCATTTTCCCATTTCGACACAGCCTGACTGCTGACGCACAGCTCCGATGCAAGCTGTTGTTGTGTGAGCCCCTTTTTTTCGTGCAAGCGCCGGATTGCGGCTCCGGTAATGTAGTTGTCCATAGTAATCGCTCCCTTCCGAGAATATTATAAGCGAAAACAGGGGATCTGGCAATCTACGCTGCGTTGGGATGGGTGCCGGAAATCGTTTTCCGCTTCATCCGTTTTTTTCGCACTTTATTTTTTTCAGTTCAACGGTGCAGCGTACGATCATGTATACCGCCATAGCAATCACCACGATGCTGATGCCGGCACCGGTCAGCATGATCATCAGTCGTTGATCTTCGAGGGCCATCTCCGCACCAAATTCCGCAAACATGGCCGTTTCGAGGTTCAGCACAGATACCAGCGCGGCGGCCATTGCAATCGCCTTGGCCGCAGACATGACCGGGCTTTCCATCTGACGGTACCGGACGAGATTTACGATGGCGAGCGTCACGCTGTAAAATGTGTACATGGCCATGACATAAATCAGAATGCCGTGATATTCATACCCCCGGTTCTGATAAGACATCATCAGCACGGCACCGGAAAGGAAGAAATTGAGCAGCAGCATGATGTACGAGCAGACAAGCGAACGCTTCAGTTCACCGGAACGGTTGACACCGATGTCGTGAAGCCGGACATACCGCACCAGAAGGAAACGCATCAGCGACATGATGATGTAATATACCGCCAGACATACGAACCACCAGCTGTGGTACAAATACCACGAAAGCAGATTGATCGCTACATACAACAGATTGATGCCCAGCGAAACATTCAGCGATACCTTGGTCCGGAATATGGGATCCGTAGCGAATTGGTTTCCCAACGGATTGGCCAGTACCCTGGCACGCAGCCGGTTGTATTGTTTCGGCAAGACCATGGCGAAGAAGATGCTCACAACACTCAGCGTATAAAAGGCGGTCACATAAATCACATATGCAATGGGCACGGTATCCCACCCGTTCAGGAATACCGCAATCAGACCGGCGGTACTCAACAGCGTCAGCAGAATCATCAGCCAGACAGGGGGAAACAGGAACTTTTTTCCGATTCTTTTCCAATCCATAGCGGACCTCCGTAAGTGAAAGATTATGATCTTTATATCATAACATGCAGATGTTAGCGTTTTGTTTGTGTTTCCGGATTTATCGCAAAAAATAAAAAAAGATGCCGTTTTTTGCAACAGCATCTTTGATCGGATGATTATACCAGACTGGTTTTCATCAGGACGGTTTTACCGGCTGCGCCAAGTCCGGCGGCGAACAGCAGCCCGCCCGCAAGGCACAGCCCGACGTTCATTACCGTAGAACCCAGCGGCGTGATCATCGGAACCATCATGAAGAGCAGCATCCCCGCACCAAGCGAGCCGCAGAGGCAAAGCCATGCTTTTTGCTTGGCGGCCACGCTGACCAGCACGAAGATGGAAATGAATACCGGCATCAGGCAGATCTTGGCCAGCATACACAGTACCAGATTGGCTGCGGTGAGTCCATGCAGGTCAAAGGACAGCCCGGAAATGGCACTACCCAGCACGGTACCCGCAAAGTAAAGCACCAGCATCAGTGCGCCGCAGACGAAACCGGCCACGATCTTGGCGGCGATGTAATCGCCTTTCTGTGCCCGGACAGTAAACAGATTTTTGGCGTAGCCGCTCCGGAAATCATCGGAAATGAACAGGCAGATGAACACGGCAACCAGCATGAAAATCATGTTGATGTTGCACATGGCAAATACCTCTGTGCCGCCCATGGCCTCACCGCCGGGGAGCGTGCCGATGTTCTGCCATGCGTTTTCCGGGCCGTGAAGGATGGTTTCCACACCGGTCTGCGGATCAACGGAAACGGAACCGTCCATCATGGTCATCATAACGGTCATCAGCACCGGCATGAGCAGCGCGCAGGCCAGCAGAATGTAAAACAGCCGGGATTTGCACATCCGCCGGAAATCCACTTTCAGCATACTGCGCAGACGCTGTGCGAAGGTGCGCTTTTTGCATTTTACCATGGTCATTTGCCTCCGTTCATCAGATCAATGTAGTATTCTTCCAGACCGATTTTGTCCGTCCGGATTTCGGTGACGCAAATGCCGTTTTGGTACAGGTACGTCACAAGATCTTCCGGGGTAGTCCGGTCATACACACGGATGTATCCCGCTTCGTCCTCCTCCACACGGGCATAGCGGCAGCCCAGCAGCATTTTGCTGCGGTTCATTTCGCCGGTCCGGAGGGCAACGTAGGTGCGGCAGCTGGCATCCAGTTCTGCAGCGGTCATTTCGCGGATCATCCGCCCGTGACGGATGATGCCGTAATGGGTGGCCACTTTCTGCAACTCTCCCAGCAGATGCGAGGAAACCAGAATACTGCGCTTGCCGTCCTTGATGATATCGGTGAATACTTCCCGCATGATGCGCATACCGTCGGCATCCAGACCGTTCAGTGGTTCGTCCAGAATCAGCAGCGTGGGATCGCCCAGCAGCGCCATCGCAATGCCGACACGCTGCTTCATGCCGAGGCTGCAGTTTTTATATTTGTTGCCGGCAGCGCCCTCCATCCGGACGGTTTTCAGCACCCTGATGACTTCGTCTTCGGCGTTGGGGATAGACAGGTTGGCGGCCTGCAGCATCATATTGTCCCAGACCGTCAGACCGGGGAAGCAGCCGGGGGCTTCGATCAGTACGCCCAGTGTGGACCGGACATCGGGATCGGTATAATCTTTGCCGTACAGCCGGATGGAACCACCGCCGGTGGGAATCAGTCCGCAGATCATTTTCTGCGTAGTGGATTTGCCGGAGCCGTTTTCACCGATGAAGCCGTAGATGGCACCCATGGGTACGGTCATATCCAGCCCGCAGACAGCCTGCTTGGCACCGAAGCTTTTGGAAAGCCCTTTGATTTCAATTGCATTTATGTTTACAGCCATGTTTTCCGGCCTCCTTAATACACATCGCTCTTGGAGAGGATATATGTGCCGAGTATATTATAGAAAATGGTCCATGCAGCAGATACCGCCATGCAGAGAAGCAGCGTGCCGAAGCTGCTGACCAGACAGGCATTGACGGACGAGCCGTACAGGAAGAGATTCAGAAATGCGGTCGGGAGCTGCAGCCCCTCCACAATGGCCGCAGCGCCGATGATCAGAATGCCGGTGCCAAAAAAGAACGAGGATGCGATGGAGACACCGAAGTAGCGGCGGAAGATCACATTCAGGAAGGTGTACAGGCTGGCCCAGCCCAGACTCATGACCATTTTGCCCAGAATGGCGAGCAACAGTTTGCCAACGTCCACGGTAAAGGGATAGCCGGCAACCAGACCGCCTGCAATGCCACCAATGAGGTAGGTGACGCACATACAGGCCATGGCGAAGGCGCAGACGATGGTTTTCGACAGCATGTAGTCCTGCTTTTTGGCGTGGGTGGTGAACAACTGCTTGACATAGCCGGAACTGTAGTCGTGGCCGATGAAAATGGAAACCATAATGCCGCCGAAAATAAACACCATATTCATGTTGGCGTAGTCGGCAATGGTGCGGATGACATACAGAGGCTCAAAGGCTGCGATGATCTGCCATGCGTTCTGATACAGCGGCTCCATGACGTTGCCGTTTTGATCCGGCATGGATGTGAACCCGGAAACCATCGCGGGGATGATGGCGGCGATCGCCAGAAAGATGTAAAACAGTGGGGTATGGAACAGGCGGTAGAAGTCTACACCCAGCATGCCTTTC
>JAFTRF010000147.1 GCA_017462405.1 Clostridia bacterium
GAGCCACGTTGGACACCCCGGAAGCTCTTGCAGAGGCAGTGCGCCGCTATACGGTATTCGGCCGTGTTACACCGTCCCAGAAGCAGGAACTGATTCACGCAATGAAAGCCGACGGCCGGACCGTTGGCATGGTGGGGGACGGCATCAACGATGTATTGGCAATGCGGGCGTCCGATTGCAGTGCGGCGATGGCCTCCGGCAGTGAAGCGGCCGCACAGATTGCCCAGTTGGTGCTGTTGGAGTCGGATTTTTCCCGGATGCCGGCTATCGTGGACGAAGGACGGCGGATTGTCAATCACATCGCCCGTTCTGCCAGCCTTTTTCTGATCAAAAATATTTTTTCTTTTTTGCTGGCGGCGTTTTCACTGATTTTCTGGTATCCCTACCCGCTGCAGCCGTCGCAGTTGTCGCTGGTCAGCTTGTTTACCATCGGCATCCCGTCCTTTTTGCTGGCAATGGAGCCAAACCGCCGCAAAATCACAGGGGACTTTCTGCCTGCGGTACTGCGGAATGCGGTTCCGTCCGCTGTCACGGCATTTTTATGTGCGGCGTTTCTGGTGCTGTACGGTGATGAAGTCCATTTGCCATCGGAGTTGCTGTCCACAGTTTGTACGCTGGTCACTGCATTTGTAGGGTTTGCCGCATTGTGGCAGGTATCCACCCCGATCAATACGCGTAGGGGAGCGATTTTTGCGGCAATGCTGTCCGGATTTGCAGGATGTATCTTCGGTCTGCACCGGCTGTTTGCGCTGGAACCGCTGAATCTGGCTTGTCGTCTGCTGACGGTCATGGTCTGCCTGGCTGCGCTGACCATCCGGCGGTTTGCAGAATGGATCACAATGCATGGGCGCGGACTGGGACGAAAGAAGCGGTAGTGTATCATTCCGGGCGCAAAAAGGAAAATCACGGATTGACAAAACGGGCATTTTATACGATAATGAACAAAGAGCGATAAACAATATCGTGAAAAGCAGATGAATCTTTTTATTTGTATCAGGAAGGACGGATTGCATGAATCCGAAAAAGAATAAAGTTTCCATGTCTGTTATCCGCAGACTGCCTCGTTATTACCGTTTCTTGTCCGAACTGGAACGCAAGGGCGTTCTGCGGATTTCCTCGCGGGAATTGTCCGATCTGATGGGCTTGACCGCCTCTCAGATCCGGCAGGATCTGAATTGCTTCGGTGGCTTCGGTCAGCAGGGCTTCGGCTATATGGTGCCGGTGCTGAAGTCGGAAATCGGTTCCATTCTGGGGTTAGACAAACGCTATAAGACCATTTTGCTGGGCGCCGGCAATCTGGGACGTGCGGTAGCCGCACACATCGCTTTTGAAAATCAGGGGTTCAGTCTGGTCGGTATCTTTGACCGGGATCCGGCACTGTTCGGCCGGACGTTCCGCGGTGTGCCGGTGCGCCCGGAAATTGAACTTGAAGATTTTTGCCGCAGTGAGCAGCCGGATGTTGCTATTCTGTGTGTACCGATGGAATCTGCCGAGGAACTGAGCGAACGACTGATTGCGCTGGGTATCCGCAACTTCTGGAACTTCAGCCATTACGATTTCAGCGTGGCACACCCCGAAGTGGTCATCGAGAATGTACATATGAACGACAGCC
This sequence comes from Clostridia bacterium, assembly GCA_017462405.1. Classification (GTDB taxonomy): domain Bacteria; phylum Bacillota; class Clostridia; order Oscillospirales; family Acutalibacteraceae; genus RGIG4076. The sequence goes on from JAFTRF010000147.1 coordinate 1,613, forward strand.
TGATGACGCTGTGTTATCGCATTCAGCACAATGACGGCGAAGAATGACCGTCTGTGGACGTGCGACCCGGAGCGTTTCGGACGCGCCTGCGTGCGGGCCAGGCAGGACTACCCGGACGGCGGCATTGGGACGCTCGGTGAAAAGAGCATTCATGCCATTCTGAAGTACTATTTCGAGGAGGATGCGCAAAATCACGAATGTCCGGTCGAAAACGGCGTCGCAGATATCATCGGCGCACACGGAGTCATTGAAATTCAGACCCGTCAGTTTCATCGGCTGGGGGCCAAGCTGGCACGCCTGCTGCCGGAGGGGCCGGTAACGGTCGTGTATCCGGTCATTCGGCGCAAACGCATTCTGTGGATAAACCCGGATACCGGTGAACTGATCCGGTCAGGGGCATTCCGTGCATTCCGCAAGCCCGAAAGTGTGTTTCAGGAATTGTACCGCATCCGCTCGTATGTGACGCACCCCAATTTTCGTCTATGCATTGTAGTCATGGATGCAGAGGATTTCCGGCGCGAAAACAGCCGTACCACCAAAATCGACCGGATCCCGACTGCGCTGATAGATGTACAGTATTATGCGGTACCGTCGGATTTCCGCGTGTTTCTGCCGGACGGTTTACCGGAGACGTTTTCGTCCGCACAGCTGGCGAAAATACGGAAAATTTCCCGTACCGATGCACAGCAGCTGCTCCGGATGCTGGTGTTGCTCGGACAGGCAGAGGTCATCGGCAAAGATGGCCGCACCAATATTTACCGCCGCTGTCCGGCGGACTGAGGAGATGTATTGCCATGGCACTGACCATTCAGATCAAATATCATGAACCCAAGCTGGAAAAAATCGAAAAAATCGCCAAAGGTGATTGGATCGACCTGCGCGCTGCCGAGCGGGTGGAGCTGAAAGCAGGAGAATTCCGTCTGATTTCACTGGGCGTATCCATCCAGCTGCCGACCGGCTACGAGGCGCACATTGCACCGCGTTCCTCCACCTTCAAAAAGTGGGGCATTCTGCAGGTCAATTCCGTCGGCGTGGTGGACGAATCGTACTGCGGCGAGGGCGACATC
>JAFTRF010000148.1 GCA_017462405.1 Clostridia bacterium
CCTTCCGGCACGGTGTGTCCTCTCTTGTACAACAAGTTCCACATCTCATATTTTTCATCCGGATATTATACGGGACATAAAGGGCTTTTGTCAAGCCCGGAAGTGCAAAAAATACGGAAAATTTTGCGTGTTGTTTATACGCTGTTCATACTTGGCTGTTATAGTAACAACAGTACAATTACAATATGATGCAATCATGGAGGATGATGCAGATGTCAAATTTCCGGAATAAGCTGATTTCTTTTATGTACGGCCGCTACGGTATGGACGCGCTGTACGGTGCGCTGCTGACGGTGAGCGTGGTGCTGGCGGTCATCAACATCTTTGCGGACTCGTGGATTTTGTCCACGGTCGGTACGGTGGTGCTGGTATACGCGATTTTCCGCTGTTTTTCGAAGAACCACGCCGCCCGCCGCAAGGAAAATGAGGTATGGCTGAAAATCTGGACGCCGGTGGGCAAGTGGTTCGGCGGCCTCATCATGCGCCTGCGGGACATCCGCACCCGGCGCTACCGCCGCTGCCCGTCCTGCAAGGCGACCTTGCGTTTGCCCATCAAGCGCGGCAAGCACTATGTAAAATGCCCGAAGTGCCGCGCGGAGTTTCAGGTGCGGATCGTGCTGTAATGAAAGCAGAGGGATGACGCGATGATCGGAATCGTTCATTCGATGGCGGAAACTCCGGGGGTGTGCATCCTGCTTTCGGTCTTTTTCTTTCTGATCAGTTGGTTTATGCTGTACTCGCTGGCGGATGCTTTGCTGAAAATGCACCGGAGCAAATCGGCTGTCCGGAAAATCAAGAAAGGGTACACCTTCCGGCAGCTTTTCTGGATGGTTCCGCACGAACGGGCATGTATTCACGCACTGAAATTCTGTACTGCGCTGGTTTATTTCTGGCGTGTCCGCTGCATCGTGTTTGCACTGTACCTGCTGTTGGGGGCGGCGGCCCTGTTTGGTTTGCCCGTCAGCACAATCATCGCATGGTGTACCGCCGGAATCTTCGTGCTGTTCGATGTGCCGATGTTCATCGTGAATTTCAGCCTGATGCGGCCGATCATCGGCCGGTTCCGGGAATTCAGCTTTGAGAAATACCACCACACCAAGGATTTTACCAGTATTTTTTGATGCATAAACGAACCCGTATGTATCTATATAAAAACAAATCGTCCCTCTGCGGAGCAATACGCTTCACGGAGGGACGATTGTTATGTTTGAGTGTTTTTGTTCTTCAGATGAGCAATGAGATTATAAATGACCTGAATATCTTCATCCGTCAATCCACATAGATTTATGGATGAAGTATCAGATACACCTAGAAGGTAATCTGTAGAAATATGAAAAATATGCGCAAGTTCGACAATATATTGTGTGGAAGGAACTGAAATTCCTAATTCCCACGCATTTACACTTGAGCGCGTGATCCCCAATCTCTTTGCAAGATCGGTTTGTGTAAGATTATTCTGCTCCCTCAAAAATTTAATACGCGTAGCTATCATGTCAATCACGCCCCTTGGATAGTATAGTAAACCATGCGCGTGGATATTGCATTATCATAATGATATTTACAATTGACAACCGGAGATTTGTGTGGTACAATAACTACACTGAATACCCCACCGATATTAAAGATAAGGAGGAATAATCAAATGGCAAAGCAAGAAAAACCAACAACAAAAATTTGCAAATTTTGCAAAACGGAAATTCCCTTTGACGCAAAAGTGTGTCCGCAATGCAGAAAAAAAGTGAAACAATCGGGCTGCTTCACATGGCTGATGATACTCATCGTGGCAGTATTCGGTATTTCTCTTTTTTCCGGCGATGAACAGAGTTCGGATGGCCCTCATAAGGTAGGAGAAGTCGGAGCGGACTCAAGCAGTAATGCATCAACAGCACCTATTCAGGATTCATACGCGGTAGGGGATATTCTGAAAGATGGCGACATGAAAATTGTTTATGTCGCAAGTGGCGAATACAAAGAGGATAATGAATTTTCGCAACCGAAGGAAGGCTATAAATATATCTTTCTGAAATTTGTTTTCGAAAATGAATCGACTACTCATGATTGTAGCATTTCTAGTTTTAACTTTGAATGTTACGCAGATGGATATGCTGTCGATTCCTACTATGGTGGCGAAGAAGACCTGTCTGCAACGTTGTCGGCAGGAAGAACCAGCGAGGGATACATATATTTTACCGTACCCAAGGATGCGAAGGAAATCGAAATCGAATACGAAACCAATTTTATTACGGAAGAAAAAATCAAGTTCGTCTATGAAGGCGAAAAAGATTCAGGCTATACCATAAAGAAAGACCCTACTCCCACAAAGGATGCCTATAAAGTGGGAGATATTGTCCAATCCAGCAAACTGAAAATCAGCTATCTTGCTTGTGAAGACTACAAGAGCGATAACATGTTTATTCAGCCCGCAAAAGGATACAAATATATCACTTGCACCTTCGAATTTGAAAACGTTGGTAAGAATGATGAATATATCTCCAGCGGAGAATTCGATTGCTATGCCGACGGAATCAGTTGTAATAGTATTTATATCCGGGATGATAATTTAAGCGCAACTTTGTCTGCAGGCAGAAAAACCAAAGGCACTGTTACTTTTGAAGTGCCGACGAATGCCAGTGTTGTCGAGGTAGAATATCTCTCGAATTATTGGACATCCAACCGAGTAGTATTTACAGCAAAATACAAAGGAACCTCCGTGAAGTTGTGATGGGACTTCACGGAGGTTCCTTTTTATTCAACTCAGACCTTCAACAGCTTCATGATGCGCAGCAGCGTCAGACGGGCGCGGACATACGGAGCCAGTTCCAGCGTATCGGGCAGCAGGGCGGGATCGACACCGATCTGTGCCAGACTGTATACACCGCCGCAGGTCTTCATGTAGTCGATGACTTCCTCAGCAGAGGGTAGCTTGGCGACCATGGCTTTGACCTCATCAAATTTGTCGCACAGCACGTTCACATCAATGGCGGACAGCGGATCGGGGCGGTTCTCCTCCAGAATGCCGTCGGAGCAGCCGGGGAAGCGGCGGCACAGCATTTCTTCGTCGATGCCGGTATAGCCGGACAGGTGTGCGCGGGGATCGTCGATGTTCAGCAGTTTGCGGTAGTAGTCGCACAGCAGCACGGTACCGACGGCGACCTGCTCCCCGTGGTATGCATCCAGTTCACCGTTGAGGATCTGCATTTCCCACAGATGGGACATATGATGCTCCGAACCGGAGGCCGGACGGGAGTTGCCTACGCCCTGCATGGCCAGACCGGACAGGATCAGACCATACATCAGCCGTTCAATGGCATCGGCATCGCCGGCAGCGATTTCCGGCAGGCAGGCGCGGACCTCATCCACGGCATCTTCTTCCATTTTGACCACGTGGTCGCAGATGTATTCGCCGTTGAGCAGATTGGTCACTTTCCAGTCGAGCAGGGCAGTGTACTTGCCCAGCAAATCACCGACACCGGCGGCGATCAGACGCTGGGGCGAAACGGCCAGCACATCACTGTCGGCTACCACGGCAACCGGCGGGGTAGAGGGGAAAGACTTCTTGCAGCCACCCCACGTCATAGCGGCAATGGTGGACACAAAGCCGTCCACGCTGGGTGCGGTGGGCACCGACACAAACGGCACACCCCACTCATGCGCGATAAAGCGGGTGATGTCGTGCACCGTACCGGCACCGACGGCGATCAGCAGATCACAGTCCGGATTCAGCTGTGCCTTGGCAGCTGCCACGGCCCTTTCGTTGGCATGGAGATGCGCCGGGTCCAGCTTCGCCTGCGAGAACAGCGCGACCAGACCGGGCACACGGTGTGCGGCGGCGGCCCACGTATTGTCGTCGCAGATCATGCCGATGCGCTCAAATTTGCCCAGATTATCAATCACTTCGGGCAGATCATTCAGCGCACCGCGGGCAATGCGGCATTCCTTCAGGGAAATCGGATGGGTGCGGCCGCAGGAACACGGCGCGGAAAATGCAGACAGATCAACTTTCATAATAAAACCAGCCTTTCTTCGTTACAATGGAGAAACACAGGGAAAAGCAATATATCATATTTATTATAGCACTTTTTGTCATCCGGCGCAAGATGCAGCGTCAAATCAATCGCCGTATTTTACCGGCGGGATGGTGTCGCTTTTCTTCATAACGATGCGCGGACGGAACAGCCGCTTCACCAGATATTTGAAATAATCCCAATCGGTCGTGATTTTGGTCAGCGCCGGACCAACCAGCGGCACATCCTCCAGCGAGTTTGCCACGCGTGGGATGTTGGTCAGAATCAGCCCCTCGTCCGGGGATTCAAAATGCAGCAGCTCATAGCGGTCGGGGTAGCAGTACAGCCGCAGGAACCGGCTGCTCGGCAGTTCCAGCAGGTCGATCCGCAGTTTCAGCACCGGATGGTTGTCTTCGTCACGGGCGAATGCACCGGAAACAGCCGCCCGCTGCGGTTCCCCGTGGAATTTCAGCGAAGCAAAGGCCGGGGCACGGAATCCGATGGGGAAGGTGTGCGTCTCATCGGCCTCGTGATATGCCATATATAAGGTATGGTTTTCAACATAAAACCGGATACCGGCCAGACCGTCGGTGTAGTTGCCGGAAATCACCTGCATGGCCAGCGGCAGCAGGCCGGTGGAGGCGGCGGCATCGTCCCGGTCGGGAATCAGCGTCAGGCCATCCAGCATTTCTGCTTCCGGCGGCAGATCATTTTTCCGGAACAGCTTGGGCGGTGCAGGTGTAAACCCGTCGATGGTGCGGCGCAGACGCAGAAACGCGCTGATGTCGCCGCCAAGCCGTGCCGGGAACGTGCGGCCGAACGTCTCTTGCGTCAGCCGGAAAAATTCATTGGTCTGGAACATATCGTAATTGCCGGCATTGATGACGGCGATGATGCCGCTGTCCCGGAATCCGACGGCATTTTGTCCCAGCATACCGTTCATCAGGAAGCATCGGTGCTTTCTGCCGCTCCAGAACTGATAACCGTAGTCAAAATCGCCGTATTCCTCCGGCACCGCGATGCGGCGGTCGGTGGCGCGGCGCAGGTACTCGGCGGAAATCAGTTGTTTGCCATTCCATTGTCCGTCCTGCATGACCAGCAGCGCCAGCTTGGCAAAATCCTCCGGGCAGAGATACAATCCCCAGCCGCCGCGCTCGATGCCGTCGGGACATTTTTCCCAGAATACATTGACGATGCCCATCGGCTCCAGCAGACGCGGGCGCAGGTACTCCAGCAGTTCCTGTCCGGTGATTTCACGCACGATGGCCGCCAGCACATAGGTGTTCAGGCTGTTGTAGTGGAATTTCCGGCCCGGTTCGCCGTTGATCAGCGAATTCAGGCAGCCCTTGAGCCAGTCGTCGCTGGTCATAGCTTCAATTTCGCTGAACTGAATGCCGCTGCTCATGGTGAGCAGATGCTCTACCGTCATGTCGTTGAAACGGGTCGCCGACAGCGCAGGCAGCTTCTTGTCGAAAATATCGGCGATCCGGGTCTGCTCCGTCAGCCGTCCCTCGTCGATCAGCAAACCGATGGCCATCGAAACGACGCTTTTGCAGGCGGAAAAGGTGTATTTCCACGTATTGACCTCCTGTGCGCCGAAGGCGGTCTGGGCAATGACGTGACCGTCCCGCAGCAGCATCACCTGATGGGGGTGGATGGTGGGGTCATCGGCCAGCTTCTGCAGAAACGTCCGCACGAGATCGGAGGAGATGCCTCTGGACTCCGGCGTGGCGCGAGGCAGGGGCTGCTGCACCGGCATAGGGCGGAACGGCGGCTTCTGCGCACGAAACTTCAGCGGGGACTCGGTGGGCTTTTCGATGTTGATGATCTGCGTCAATAAATTTACGGTACGGTTGACCGAGGAAATCTTCATAAAATCCAGCCTCACTTTCCTGAATGGTTGATATGGGATACAAAAATAAACAGCCGACCAACTGCACGGCGATGCAACGGATCCGACGAAAAACCGACGAAGAATGGGTACCGTTCTTTCGTTCTTATCATACCACGAAACCCCCGGAAATACAACCAACAACCTGTGAACGGGCTGTCAAGAAATGTTGACGGACTATCCCGCCGGGAATGCATACTGCAAACCTGTAAAATACAGTTTTTCCCGGCGGAAATCTTGACAAGCCCCCGCCGCTGTGGTATGATAAATTAGGCGATAAAAATCTTTTGGTTCGACCCACCGCGATCGGCAAGAGGATCATAGCGTGTACGGCATTGCCGTGCCTTATCCAGAATTCTTGCGGGTCTGCGCAGGAATTTTTTTGTGCCCGTTTTTTTGAAAGGAGCCTGACCATGCAGTATTTGCTTGCCAACAATAACACCTATGTTACCGGAACGGGTTTCGCTGTGGAAGCGGTCCCGGCCGCTGTCAATGCCATTGCCGAGACGGTACATGGCTGCGTCATATTTCCCGGATTCTGCGATGTTCATGTACATTTGCGGGAGCCGGGTTTTTCGTACAAAGAAACCATCGCCACCGGCACCCGCGCCGCGGCACGTGGTGGATGTACTGACGTATGTGCCATGCCCAACCTGAACCCGGTGCCGGACTGCATGGAAAACCTGCAGGTACAGCTGGATATCATTGACCGGGATGCCGCCATCCATGTCTACCCGCTGGGTGCCATCACCGTCGGTGAAAAAGGGCAGGAGCTGGCCGACCTGAAGGGAATGTCCGGTCACGTCATCGGCTACTCCGACGACGGGCGCGGTGTCAACGACGAAGCACTGCTGGAGCAAGCGATGGTACAAGCCAAGGAACTGGGGCTGCCCATCGTAGCCCATTGCGAGGATCTCACGCTGGTCAACGGCGGTGTGATCCACGATGGCAATTTTGCGAAAAAACACGGACTTCCGGGCATCAACTCGGAAAGCGAGTGGAAGCCCATTGAAATGACCGTCCGTCTGGCAGAGAAGGTCGGCTGCAAGTTGCACATCTGCCACATTTCCACCAAGGAAAGCGTGGACATCATCCGCCGGGCCAAAGCGCGCGGCGTGGATGTTACCTGCGAGACTGGTCCGCATTACCTGCTTATCAACCATGAGCAGATGCGCAACCATGCCCGGTTCAAGATGAATCCGCCGCTGCGTGATGAAGAAGACCGGCTGGCACTGATCAAGGGCCTGCAGGACGGCACCATCGACATGATCGCCACCGACCATGCACCGCATAGTGCCGAGGAAAAGGCTACCGGCCTGCGCAAGAGTCCTATGGGTGTGGTTGGCATTGAAACGGCATTTCCGCTGCTGTACACCTATCTGGTGCGTCCGGGCAAGCTGACGCTGCAGCAGCTGGTCAAGCGGATGGCCATCACCCCCCGCAATCGGTTCAACATTCCGTTCACCGAAAGCTACTGCGTGTGGAATCTTCAGAAGCGCACCGAGGTCAATACGGACGAGTTCCTGTCCAAAGGCCGCAGCACGCCGTTCGATGGGTGGCCCATGTACGGTCAGTGCATCCGCACCGTCGTGGACGGCAAGGTGGTCTGGGACCTGGAGACGATGGGGAAGTAATTTGCATCACTCGGAGTACAGTACATCTGTACCCCTTATATACAGGAAAGGTTTGATAAAAATTATGCATCAGGGATGGTATGAAATCATCAGCAACAAGGCCCTGACCGATACCGTGTATCGGATGGAACTGGCAGGCGACACGTCTGCCATCGCCAAGCCGGGTCAGTTTGTCAACATCAAGCTGGAGGGGCAGTTCCTGCGCCGCCCCATTTCGATCTGCGACTGGGACGACACCACGATCACGCTGATTTATAAGGTAGTGGGCGTGGGTACCCGCCAGATGAGCCGCATGGAGCCCGGCAAGAAGCTGGACCTGCTGGTCGGTCTGGGCAACGGCTTTGACGTCGGCAAGAGCGGCGACAAACCCCTGCTGATCGGCGGCGGCGTCGGTGTGCCGCCCATGTACGGCCTGTGCAAGCGGCTGATCGCTGAGGGCAAGCCCGTGACCATGATTATGGGCTTCAACACGGCGGCCGAAATCTTCTATGCCGAGGAATTCCGCGCGCTGGGCGCCAACGTCATCATCGCTACGGCAGACGGCAGCGTCGGCATCAAGGGCTTTGTCACCAATGCCATGGACGGTGTGGATTACACCTACTTCTACACCTGCGGTCCCGAACCCATGCTGAAGGCCATTGACAAGGTGGCTTCCACCAGCGGTCAGCTCAGCTTCGAGGAGCGCATGGGCTGCGGTTTCGGTGCTTGCATGGGCTGCAGCTGCAAGACCAAATATGGCAATAAACGCATTTGCAAGGACGGTCCGGTTCTGGAACGGGAGGAGATCATATGGTAAACACGAAAGTCAATCTGTGCGGCATTGAGCTGGACAATCCCATCATTCCCGCCAGCGGCACCTTCGGCTATGGCTACGAATTTGCCGAACTGTACGACATCAACTGCCTGGGCACGTTTTCGTTCAAGGGCACCACGCTGGCACCCCGCTTCGGCAACGCCACGCCCCGCATCGCGGAGACGCCCTCCGGTATGCTCAACGCCGTGGGTCTGCAGAACCCCGGTGTGGACAAGGTGCTCAGCGAAGAAATGGTGAAGCTGAAAAAATGCTTCCATAAGCCGGTCATGGCCAACGTCAGCGGCTTTTCTCCGGATGAATACGCCGAAACCTGCGCCCGGATGGAGTCCGAGGACCAGATTGGCTGGCTGGAAGTGAATATTTCCTGCCCCAACGTCCACGGCGGCGGTGCGGCATTCGGTACTTCTCCGGCGGCAGCCACCGAAGTGGTCAGCAAGGTGCGGAAAGTCACCAAAAAGCCCCTGATCATCAAGCTGTCCCCCAATGTGACCGATATTTCCGAGATGGCCCGCGCCTGTGAAGCAGCCGGCGCTGACGGCATCAGCCTGATCAATACCCTGCTGGGTATGCGCATCAACCTGCGCAAGCAGGCACCCCTGCTGGCCAACCGTACCGGCGGTCTGTCCGGCCCGGCCATCTTTCCGCTGGCGGTGCGTATGGTCTACGACGTATACAAGGCCGTGAAGATTCCCGTGGTAGGCATGGGCGGTGTTTCCACTGCCGAAGACGTGCTGGAACTGATGATGGCCGGTGCAACCGCCGTTGAAGTGGGTGCCGCCAATCTGGTGGATCCCTATGTCTGCCGTGACATCATCAATGATCTGCCCCGCGTGATGGCGGAGTACCGCATCAACAGCCTCACCGACATCATCGGTGCGGCACACAGATAATCAAAAATTTGCTTTATTATAAAGGAGAATGCTGTTATGGGTAAGGACGTTATTGTAGCCTGCGATTTCGCTTCCAAGGAAGCCGTTATGAATTTTCTGGACAAGTTCCCGGCCGGGGA
>JAFTRF010000014.1 GCA_017462405.1 Clostridia bacterium
TAAGCGACGCTTACGGTTTTGCCGGGCTACCAGTTGTTTGATCTGATACTTGCTCAATCCGTAGCTTTCTGCGATTTCCCGGTTAGTTTCTCCGGCGGCTTTTCTGCGGAAAACCTCGTCGGCAAGTGCTTCCATTTTCACGTATTTTCTGGGCATAAAATTACCTCCTGTCGTAGCTTAATTCTACAACAGGAGGTCTTTTCTTTCAATGTCCGTTTTTTAGGGTATAGTCCAGTTGCGTCCGGTGGGTTTTCAGCAAGTTGTGCCGGTCATCCGACCTTGTTTACTGCTTCACGTTCTTGCTGACGTACTTCACTTGAACGGGCTTGTTCTTGTAAATTTTCTTCATGCCGCACAGCACGAGCACAATCACGGCCATCATGATCACCGTAACGATCCAGTGCTGGAACACACCCATAAGCGTGAAGCCGATCACCGAGAAAAATGCGACGAAGAGTGCGTATGGCAGCTGCGTCATGACGTGCGTCATAAAGTCCACCTGCGCCGCAGTCGAAGACATGATCGCCGTTTCCGAAATCGGCGAGCAATGGTCACCGGTCACTGCGCCTGCCAGCGTAGCAGACAGACAAATCATGCTCAGATCGTTCACCTGATAGCTGAAAATCGCAAACGTGATCGGAATCAGAATACCAAAAGTACCCCACGACGTACCGGTTGCAAACGAAACGAATGCATCCAGCAGGTACAGAATGGGCGGCAACAGCCACATCGGGAAGCTGGTGTTTTCAAAGGCATTTTCCACGAAAACGGAAGCACCGAGGCTTTCACGGCAGATGCCCTCGATCCCCCAGGAAAGGGTCAGGATAAACAGCGCAGGAGTCATAGCCACTGCACCGTCCGGAATGCTCTGAATAAACTGTTTCATGTTGATGATTCTGCGCAGGAAATAATACAGAACGGTGAATACCAGTGCGATCAGACCGCCAATCGGCAGACCCATGTATGCATCGCAGGCACTGAATGCTTCAATAAATCCAACGCCTTCACCGGCGAAGAAATCACCAGTATAGATCAGACCAAAGACGCAGCCAAGAATCAGAACGACCACCGGCAAAATCATATCAAGTGCCTTGCCCGGAGCATCTTCGTTCTGGTCGGCAGCAATATTGGCATACATATCACCGGTGCCACCGTAGATGTCGCCTTTCTTTTCCGCCAGATACTCATATCCCCGCATCGGGCCGAAATCAAACTTCAGTGCAGCCAGCGTAAAGAGCATGGTCAGCGTAAGGATCGCGTACATATTGAACGGGATCGCGCGCAGAAACAGCGCATAACCGTCTGCCTCCACTTCCGGGGGAACGTAGGACGCGACTGCGGCAGCCCAGCTGGAAATGGGTGCGATAATGCAAATGGGCGCAGCCGTACAGTCCACATTATACGCCAGACGCGCACGGCTTACCTTATGTTGATCGGTGATGGGACGCATGATGTTGGCGGTGGTCAGCGAATTGAAATAGTCATCAATGCAGAAGAACAACCCAAGAAGCGACGTAAAGATCAGGGACGATCTTTTCGTCTTGATGATCCCTGCTGCCCATTTGCCGAAGGCTTTGGAACAACCGGATGCCTGCATCAGGCAAACAATGATCCCCAGACAGATCAGGAATATGATAATGCCGCCATTTTCGCCCAGCCGGGAACTGATCATCGAAATGGTATGCTCCATCATCCCGACGATATCAAAGTTGGCATACATCAACGATCCGACAAGGATCCCGATAAACAACGAGGAATAGACCTCTTTCGTAAGCAGTGCCAGCAAAATTGCGACAATTGGCGGGAACAACGCCCATATTGTGCCATACAACGGGGTTACATCCATATTTGATCTTCCTTTCAGATCGTCGATGAAACGACACACCATGATTTTTTTGTGCGGGTTGCCTTTGTATCTCAAGCAGGAATTCCTGCAAATCCGACTGCGAAAAAAGAAAAGAAAAAGCCCAGAAACTATCAAAGTTTCTGGGCTTTCTGCTCATTGGTTGCGGAGACAGGACTTGAACCTGCGACCTCCGGGTTATGAGCCCGACGAGCTACCATCTGCTCTACTCCGCGATATCTCGTGTCAACGTGTGATATTATAGCATGGGCGTTTGGGTTTGTCAATACCTTTTTGCAAATTTTTTTGAAATTTTTTGCGCCTTTTTTTCGTGTTTTTCTGTCCTGTGTGTTATATTTTATGCTGTTATTCCGAAAAGTATACGACCGAACAACGTATTTCCTTTCATACGTTCAAAAAAAATCTTCTACACAAAGCGCAATACTTGTCCTTTTCACCCGACTGACTCGTTCATCCCTTTGCGGAGATATCAACTTAAGGATTTTGCAATAACCCAAAAGCCCTCTCAGCCTCGCTTCGCTCGGCAGCTCTCCCGAAGGGAGAGCCCTTGGCAAAATTATGGCTCTTTCCGCTTTTCTTTGAGTTGTCAGCCAAACTTTCCCGTTGCCAAGGGCTCCCCCTCCGGGGGAGCTGGCGAGGAGCGTAGCGACGAGACTGAGAGGGCTGAACGAAAAAATCTCCCCGCAAAGCATCGCTGCTCTGCGGGGAGACTTATCACTGATTTACGTCCGGATCAGACGATCAGGCTCTCGCCGTCCATCTGTTCGGGCTTGTCGATGCCCAGAATCTGGATCATCGTGGGGGCGATGTCGGCCAGACGGCCGCCTTCGCGCAGGGTGCAATCCTTGCCAACCACACAGAACGGCACCGGATTGGTGGTGTGTGCGGTGAAGGGATCGCCGTTGTCCTCGTACATCTTGTCGGCGTTGCCGTGGTCAGCAGTGATCAGCAGCACACCGTCCATGTCCTTCACGGCATCGGCTACGCGGCCTACGCAGGTGTCCACAGCCTCGACGGCAGCCACAGCCGCTTCAAACACGCCGGTATGACCCACCATATCGCAGTTTGCGAAGTTCAGGATCACCACGTCGTACTTGCCGGAGCGGATCTGCTCGGTCACAGCGTCGCACACCTCGTAAGCGCTCATTTCAGGCTTCATGTCGAAGGTGGCCACATCCGGGGACTGGATCAGGATCCGGTCCTCGCCGGGGAAGGTCTTTTCTTCGCCGCCGTTGAAGAAGAACGTCACGTGGGCGTACTTCTGGGTTTCGGCAATGCGCAGCTGGGTCAGATTGTTGACGCTCAGCAGCTCACCGAAGGTCATATCCAGTTCCTTCGGCTCAAATGCCACGGATACGTTAGGCATGGTGGCATCGTAGGGGGTCATGCACACGAAGTGCACGGGGAAGAAGCCCTTGTTCCGGGGGAAGCCGTTGAATGCGCCGTCCACGAAGGAACGGGTGATCTGACGGGCCCGGTCGGGGCGGAAGTTGAAGAAGATCACGCTGTCGTTGGCGTTGATGGTGGCATCCTTCTCGATGACAACCGGCACCACGAACTCGTCGGTCTTGCCGTCAGCGTAGGAATTCTTCATGGCGGTCACAGCGTCGGGCGCGGTGTTGCCCTCGCCGTACACCAGTGCGGCGTATGCCTTCTGCACACGGTCCCATGCAAAGTCACGGTCCATGGCATAGAAACGGCCGGAAATGGTAGCGATCTTGCCCACGCCGATCTCGTCCAGCTTCTTGCAGCAGTCTTCCACGAACTGCACACCGGACTCCGGCGGCACGTCGCGGCCGTCGGTGAATGCGTGAACGTATACCTTCTTCAGACCGGCACGCTTTGCCATCTCGACCAGACCGTACAGGTGCTCGATGTGGCTGTGCACACCGCCGTCGGACAGCAGGCCCATCAGGTGCAGGGCGGAATCGTTGGCTACGCAGTTGGCCATTGCAGCCTTCAGCACAGCGTTCTCGTCCACTTTGCCGTCCTTGATGTCCTTGGTGATGCGGACCAGCATCTGATACACCACGCGGCCTGCGCCGATGTTGGTGTGGCCCACTTCACTGTTGCCCATCTGGCCGTCCGGCAGACCTACGTCCAGACCGGAAGCACCGATGGTGGTATACGGATTTTCCGCAAAAATCTTGGTCAGGTTGGGCGTCTTGGACTGTGCAATGGCATTGCCCAGATTGGGCTCATTGATGCCGTAGCCGTCCATGATGCACAATACAAGCGGTTTTTTCATATTCTTGGATTCCTTTCGGATGAATCAGATGCTGGCAGCAGCTACGATGGTTGCGAAATCGGCCGGCTTCAGGGAAGCGCCGCCGATCAGACCGCCGTCTACGTTGGGCTGGCTCAGCAGTTCGGCAGCGTTCTTTGCGTTCATGGAACCGCCGTACTGGATGGTCACGGTGTCGGCTACGTCTGCGCCGTACATACCGGCCAGCACCTTACGGATCACGCCGCAGGTCTCCTCGGCCTGTGCCGGGGTAGCGGTCAGACCGGTGCCGATGGCCCATACGGGCTCGTAAGCAATGATGACCTTCTTCAGTTCGTCTGCGGTCACGCCGGCCAGATCCAGCTTGGTCTGAACAGCAACCACTTCATCGGTGATGCCGGACAGACGCTCTTCCTTCACTTCGCCAACGCACAGGATCACCGTCATGCCGGCGTCCAGTGCTGCGCGTACGCGCTGGTTCACGGTAGCGTCGGTCTCACCGAAGTAGGTGCGGCGCTCGCTGTGGCCGATGATGACATATTCCACGCCCATGGAGGTCAGCATTTCAGCGGAGATTTCGCCGGTGAATGCGCCGGACTTTGCCCAGTGCACGTTCTCGGCACCCACGCGGATGTTGGAACCCTTGGTTGCATCCAGTGCAGCCTGCAGGTCCACGTAAGGTACGCATACCACGACGTCGCAGTTGGCGTTGGCCACCAGCGGCTTCATGTCCTCGATCAGAGCGGTAGCCTCAGCGGGGGTCTTGTTCATTTTCCAGTTGCCGGCGATAACAGCGGGACGAAGATTCTTGTTCATGATGATGATTCCCTTCCTTTTATAAATGTGTCATTTTAAAATGACCGCCGCAATCAGTCATAGGTTGCGGCGGTCACAGTCAACGGGATAAATCAGTCTTTTTCGTTCAGGCAAGCGATGCCGGGCAGGATCTTGCCTTCCAGCAGTTCCAGAGAAGCGCCGCCGCCGGTGGAGATGTGGGTCATCTTGTCAGCGAAGCCCAGCTTCTCAACAGCAGCTGCGGAGTCGCCGCCGCCGATGATGGAGATGGCGCCGCTCTCAGCCACAGCGCAAGCCACAGCGATGGTGCCCTTGGCGAAGGTTTCGAACTCGAACACACCCATCGGGCCGTTCCACACTACGGTGCCGGCATTCTTCAGGGTATCAGCAAACAGGGCTCTGGTCTTTTCACCGATGTCCATGCCTTCCCAACCGTCGGGAATCTCGCTGGACGGAACGGTCTTGTGTTCAGCGTCGGGACCAAACTCGGTAGCCACAACGGTGTCGATGGGCAGGACGAAGTTTACGCCCTTGGCAGCAGCCTTTTCCATCATAGCCTTGGCCAGCTCGACCTTGTCGTCTTCGCACAGGGAGTTACCAACGGAATAGCCCTTGGCCTTCATGAAGGTATAAGCCATACCGCCGCCGATCACCAGGGTGTCCACCTTGTCGATCAGGTTCTCGATGACGCCGATCTTGTCGGATACCTTTGCGCCGCCCAGGATGGCAACGAAGGGACGAGCCGGCTCAGCCAGAGCGCCGCCCATCACGGTCACTTCCTTCTGGATCAGGTAGCCGCATACTGCGGGCAGGTAATCAGCCACACCGGCGGTGGAA
>JAFTRF010000149.1 GCA_017462405.1 Clostridia bacterium
GGGGATTGAGGATCTGATTTCCATCGGAACCATCGGCCTGATCAAGGCGGTACACACTTTTTGCCCGGAACGCAAAATCAAGCTGGCAACTTATGCTTCGCGCTGTATTGAGAACGAGATTCTCATGTTTCTGCGGAAAACGGCGCAGTATAAAAATGAATTGTCCATTGATGAGCCGCTGAATGTGGATTGGGACGGCAATGAACTGCTGTTGTCCGATGTGCTGGGCAGCGAGCCGGACATCGTTGGACGCAACATCGAAAATGAAGCGGAGAAACAGAGCCTGCGGATGGCCGTAGCACGTCTGCCGGGACGGGAGCGGCTGATTATGGAACTGCGCTTTGGCCTCAACGGACGGCGGGAACGCACCCAGAAAGAGGTCGCAGATGTGCTTGGTATTTCGCAATCCTACATTTCCCGGCTGGAAAAGCGTATCATCCGTCACCTCCGGACCGAACTGGAGAAAATCGGATAAAATCAGCCAAGCTGCGCCTTGATTTTTTTCAGGGCGCTTTTTTCAAGCCGGGATACCTGCGCCTGTGAAATGCCGATGACGGAAGCGACCTCCATCTGTGTTTTTCCGCGGAAAAAGCGCAGAGACAAAATCCGCTTTTCCCGGTCGGACAGGGCGGCAATGGCTTCTTTCAGCACGATTTCATCCAGCCAGTTGGTGTCGTCGTGATTGTCGCCGAGCTGATCCATCACATAAATGGTATCGCCGCCGTCCGAATAAACCGGCTCATACAGAGAAATGGGGGCCACGATGGATTCCAGCGCCACGACGACATCCGCACGGGGGAGATTCAGAACATCCGCAATTTCCTGTATGGTTGGCTCGCTGCCCTTTTCGTTGGTCAGCTGTTCTTTGACTTGCATCGCACGGTAAGCGATGTCCCGCAGCGAACGGCTGACCCGGATGGCGTTGTTGTCCCGCAGGTATCGGCGGATTTCACCGATGATCATGGGTACGGCGTAGGTGGAAAAGCGCACTTGCAATGAGATGTCGAAGTGATCGATGGATTTGATCAGCCCGATGCAGCCTACCTGAAACAAATCGTCCATGCATTCGCCCCGGTTGGCGAAGCGCTGGACCACACTCAGCACCAGCCGCAGATTTCCGCAGATCAGATCATTGCGTGCAGCTTTATCGCCCGCTTGTGCCAGCTTCAGAAGCCGGATTTTTTCCGGTTCAGACAATACGGTCAGTTGAGCGGTATTTACACAGCAGATTTCTACTTTGTTGTATTGCAAAGGACTACACTCCCATCAATTTACTGTAACGGAAGTATGCCCCTTTGCACAGGTGCCTATGCGGAAAAAGAAAATGCAAAAAAATCAGAAAACAGACTTGACAATGAATGAAAAAGCCGCTATAATAAAGCCATACGAGTTAGCAGATGCTAACCAACGCCCGGTGTTTCCGCCGGCAGCTGATTTTGATTACGTCCTTCAGACTTCATACACAAAAAGTCCGGCCGCTCCGAAATTTTTCGGGGCGGTCGGGCTTTTATAGGGTAAAGTACAGCGACGTGTCCGGTTATTAAGGAAACAGGGGGTGAAGGATGGTTTACACACAGTCCGTTCTCCGATCGTCCGGGCATACAGCCGGATTGATCCGGAAGCAGACAACATTGCTTTAAGGGGAACCGATGGTTTGCCTGCGCCGTAGGGCTTCCGCCTTGGAAAAGGCACAGCCGCAGTAATCCTGTCGGTACAGGCCGTATTCGGCAGACAAGCGGCAGGAGCGCAGATAGCCGCCTTTTTTCTTGAAATCGGAAAACAGGTACGCTGTGCTATATTCTTCTGCCAGTTCTGCTCCGATGGTGTTCAGCTTGGCGGCATTTTTATACGGACTGATGGAAAGGGTAGTGGTAAAATAATCAAAGTCGTGTGCCGCAGCATAGCGGGCGGTTTCAGCCAGCCGCAGACGATAGCACCGGAAACAGCGCTCGCCGCCCTCTGGCATCTGCTCCAATCCTTGGGCGATTTCGTAGAAGCGTTCCGGGTCGTATGGCCCTTCGGCAAAGCAGACACCATGGGCGGAAGGCATTTCGCGGATCAGCCGCTGCAGTTCCCCGGCCCGGAAACGGTACTCGTTTTCCGGCGCAATGTTAGGGTTGTAGAAAAACAAGGTAATATCAAAATATTGGCACAGATACTCCAGTACATAACTGCTGCACGGCGCACAGCAGGCGTGCAGCAGCAGACGCGGACGCTTGCCGGCCTGCTGATTCCGTGCAATTTCCTGTTCCAGCAAAAGCTGGTAATTGACTTTAACCCCGCTCATGATTTTGCATCCTTTTTGGCCTGCTTCAGCAGCGCGCGCGTTTCGGCAAAAGCGGCCTCCTCGCCCTGTTCTGCCAGTACGACCAGCAGGTGTTCCAGCAAATCGGAGGTTTCCGGATGGATTTTCCGGGTGGGCTTGCCTTTAAGGAAATATTTCAGCGCACTGTCGTTCCGGTAGTTCTCTTTCTGATAAATTTTGCTGGCGGCGACCCGGTCGCAGAACATTTCCACGACATAGCGGACGGGCATCGGTACCGGCTCCATCTGACGGGTGACGGGGTTGTAATCGCACCAATATTCGAAATGGTGGCAATTGCGCCCCTTGTGGTGCATCCATGCTTTGGAATAACCCAATGCTTCCCGCTCGCCTTCGTTGGGGCTTCGGGTACCTTGATAATATTTTACTCCTGCCAGAAATTCCGTAGGGGTGTATTTGGACAAATCATGCTGCAATCCCTGCAGGAATAGTCCGGCTTTCAGACAATTCCGTACGACCTCATGCCGGTGGCGGGTGATGGTGCAGAAATGATGATACATATTGGATAGCGTACTCATATGTTGTGGCACTCCTGATTTTTAAGATATGCCCATTATAGCAAGGTGCGGCAGGAAATGCAAGGCACATCGGACGAAAAGACATAAAACCCTTCGTGTGCGCGTATATATGAACAGACAAAACAAAGCAGGAGGAAGCTATGGAACTGAATGTTACGCGGGAATCGGTCTGCACCTGTCAGGAGGTGTTCTCCGGAACATCGGAACAGCCCATTGATCTGGACATTGCGTTGCCGGATTATTGTCCGGACATCTCCCGGATGCTGAAATGTCAGGCAGTACCTCAGATTACAGCGCGATCCCTGACCGGGGAGCGGCTGACGGTGGAGGGCAGTACCATCATCCGGGTATTTTATGCCGATGAGGAGGGGCGGCTGCGCTGCTGCGAACTGAGCAGCGCGTTTTCGTCGGAATTTGACCTGAAAACGACACCTCAGCAGCCCGTGGTCTTTACGGATATCCGGGTGGATTTTGTCAACTGCCGTGCAGTGACCCGGCGGCGGATTGATTTGCATTGTGCGTTTACCGTAACGGCGCATGTATGGGGGGAACAGCGGCAGGAACTGCTGACCGGCTTGCAGGGATCTGGTGTGCATACCCGGACGGTGCCCATTCCGGTGAGCAACCATCTGGCATCGGTACAGCAGCCCATTGTGCTGACCGAGGAATTCATGCCGGAAAGCGGACGGGCCGCACCGGAAAGTATCCTGCGGTTTTCTGCGCAGGGACGCGTGACCGACAGCCGGGCAGTGGCCGGAAAAATGATGATCAAAGGCGAAATGGAAGTGCAGGTTCTGTATGAGACGGATGCGGCTCAAGGGGAAACAGATACGGCAGTATTTACCTTGCCGTTCAGCCAGATCGTGGACATGGATGGGCTGGACGGTGATGCCGTCTGCAGTGCACGGCTGGAGGTGTTGTCGGTACAGGTGCGGCTGGAATCCGGAAACACATCCGCAGTATTCGAAGCTGAACTGCGCGGGGTGTTGACCGTGACGGCATGGCGGATGCAGACCGTTGCGGCGGTGCTGGATGCCTATTCTACTGCATGGGAGGGGGATCCGGTCACGGAAACGGTACAGCTCCGGACACAGCATGAGCCGCTGGAGCGGGTACTGGAGGTACAGGGAAACGTACCGGATTGCCGGATGGCCACAGTCACGGACGCGTGGAGCGACCTGCGCAGCTTCAGTGCCTCCGTCAAGGATGGGGCATTGCAATGGAACGGTCGGCTGGGGGTTTCGTTGCTGATGCAGGACGAAGACGGCAAGGCTGCTTACCGCGAGACGGTGCTGGAATTGGCAGACCGCATCCCGTGGGACGGTACGGAAGCCCGGCTGGACCCGGACATTACGGTAGAACACATGGCGTACCGCCTCAACGGAGCCGGAGAACTGGAGATCCGGGCGCGGGTGCGGATGTCCGGTCCGGTCCAGACGATCCAACGCTGTCAGGTGGTACGGGAATTTGTACCGGACCTCCAACGTCCCAGAGCACAGGACCCGGCCTGCGGGTTGATTCTGTACTATGCCGAAGCGGGTGAAAGCGTGTGGCAGATTGCCCGCCGCTGCTGCGCCGCGGAGGAGCGCATCCGGGCAGAAAATGACCTGCAAGGCGATACCGTGGAATCGGCCGGGATGCTGCTGGTTCCCACGGCATAAAAATACGACACAAAAACCGGCTTCGGGCTGAACCGCTCCCTGTCAAGTAGACAGATGAAAAAACAAAA
>JAFTRF010000150.1 GCA_017462405.1 Clostridia bacterium
AGACAAAGCTGAAGATCCGTGACCGGGTGGCCGAGACCATACCGGATGTGTATCTGGAAGGCCGGGTCAAGAGCATCAACGGCATCTACCGGAAAATGTACATGCAGGGCCGCAGCTTTGACGAAATCTACGATATTTATGCGGTACGGGTCATCGTGAATTCCATCATCGATTGCTACAACGTGCTGGGCATCATTCACGATATGTATACGCCCATTCCCAACCGCTTCAAGGACTACATTTCTACCCCCAAGCAGAATATGTATCAGTCGCTGCACACGACCGTACTGAGTAAAGACGGCATTGCCTTTGAGGTGCAGATCCGTACGTGGGATATGCACCATACGGCAGAATACGGCATTGCGGCCCACTGGAAATACAAGCTGGGTATGAAAGACGGCAAGCAGGATGCGCTGGAGGATCGGGTGGCGTGGATCCGCCGTCTGCTGGAGAATCAGTCGGAAGATGGCGACGCGACCGAACTGATCAGTTCCATCAAAACCGACATCGCGCCGGAGGAAGTCTTTGTCTTTACGCCCAAGGGCGATGTCATCCGTCTGCCGATGGGGGCCACGGTCATCGACTTTGCTTACGCCATCCACAGTGCCGTCGGCAACCGGATGGTGGGGGCCAAGGTGGGCAATCGCATCGTACCGATTGACTATCAGGTCAAAATCGGTGATGTCATCGAAATTCTCACGACCAAAGAAGCCGGACAGGGACCTAGCCGCGACTGGTTGAATATTGTCAAAACCAGTGAAGCCAAGACCAAAATCCGGCAGTGGTTCAAAAAAGAGAAGCGCGGCGAAAACATCGAGCGGGGCCGGCAGGAACTGGAAAAGGAATTCCGCAAAAACAATATGGTGCTGACGGAGGAAGAAGCACAGGGCATCCTGCAGAACGTTGCCCGTCGTCAGCATATGAATTCGCTGGAGGATCTGTATGCCTCCATCGGTTACGGCGGTGTGCAGATCGCGCGTATCCTGCCGCGCCTGAAAGATGAATACAACCGCCTGGTCAAGGAGCGCGGACCTTCCGAGCCGGTCGTACAGACGACACCGGTGGTAGAAAAGGTTTCCAACGGCATTGTAGTGGACGGGGTTCCGGATTGTCTGGTGAAATTCTCCCGTTGCTGCAATCCGCTGCCCGGCGATGAAATCATCGGATTTGTGACCAGAGGCTTTGGAGTGTCGATCCACAATGCCGCCTGCAAAAATGTGCCGCGGGACATCCGTAAAGCGGCAGAACCGGACCGCTGGGTACGGGTGCGCTGGGCATCCAACGTATCGGAGGATTTCAAGGCGGTGCTGGAGATCCATTGCACCGACCGCGAGGGCCTGCTGGCGGATGTGACCATGCACCTGAGCAATATGCACATCATGATTCATTCGCTGAACTGCCGTGGCTTTGATGACGGCAGTGCCGTGATTTACGCTACGGTGACGGTACATGGACGCGACCACATTGATCTGGTCATCCGCCGCCTGATGACGGTGAAAAACGTCCATGAAATCCGCCGAACCTGAGGAGGTGCCGGAAATGCTGGAGATCCAAAGCTAGGTATGCGGCCCGCTGGGCGTCAATACTTATCTGATCTGCGACCGCGCGACGGGCGATGCTATGCTCATCGACCCCGGCGCGGAAAACAGCCGGCTGGCAGAGGCCTTACGCCGTCTGCCGCAGGGCAAGCTGAAAGCGATTCTGCTGACCCACGCGCATTTCGACCACATCGGTTATGCGGCGGCCGTACAGCAGCAATACCACGTGCCCGTGTGGTGCGGGCGACAGGATGTGCCGCTGGCGGGCAATCCGTTCGGCAACGGTTCGGCCCTGTTCGGGATGCCGGTGGAAGCACCGCAAATAGACCGCGCGCTGACGGACGGCGAAACGTTCCGGCTGGGTGAGACGGAGGTGCAGGTGCTGCATACCCCCGGCCATACGCCCGGCGGTGTGTGCTATGTCACATCGGATGAAATTTTTACCGGCGATACGCTGTTCTGCTGCGGCGAGGGACGGACGGACCTGCCCGGCGGCAGCAGCCGTGAACTGCGGATGTCGCTGCGGCGGCTGGGCGCACTGGACGGTGACTGGGAGGTGTATCCCGGTCACGGTGAATTCACGACGCTGGAAGCGGAGCGGATCAATAATTATTGGATGAACAAATAATCGGGAGCAAAGAACTATGATTTTACGCTGTATCGGTCATACGTTCCGTTACGAAATGGAAAATGTATGCCGCATCTTTTATCCTTACGACCGGATGACCGAGGAAGATGACGGTTCCGGCCGGGAGGTGAATACCATCGTGGAGGAAATTCCCGGAGGTGCGCGTCTGACGGTGCGCATCCGGCTGGAAGATCGTCCCATGCAGGAACTGCACAGCGAAGTGTCCGCGGCGGAACCGGATTTCCGTGACCGCTGTGAACTGGGGCTGGCGGTCCTGCTGTATGAATATTTTACCAAGGCCTGTGATTTTACCCCGAAATGGGGCATACTTACCGGTGTGCGCCCCATCAAGCTGATGCGCCGGCTGATGGCGGAGATGGGGGAAGAAGGCGCCCGGACGTATTTCCGGGACAAGCTGTTGGTGTCCCCATCCAAGATCGACCTGAGCGTGGCAACGGCCCATGCAGAGCAGGCCATCGTGGACAAATCCCGCCCGGATTCGTTCAGCCTGTATGTATCGGTGCCGTTCTGCCCGACCCGCTGCTCGTATTGCTCGTTTGTATC
>JAFTRF010000151.1 GCA_017462405.1 Clostridia bacterium
AGGGCGAACTGCCGCCGGGTGTTCTTCCGATGTGTTATCCCGGCGACTTCAACGGCAAATTTATCTGTCAATGGAATATGTGGTATGTGCTGGAGGTGCGTGACTTTCTGCTGTACCGCAAACCGGATGAAGACCGGGCACTGTTTCAACCGTCCGTTGACGCATTTCTCGCATTTCTGAAGCAATATGAAAATGAGGACGGTCTGCTGGAAAAACTGCCAAACTGGAACTTCGTGGAGTGGTCCACCGCCAACGAATGGGTGATGGATGTGAATTATCCCACCAATTTCCTGTACTGTGAGGTACTCCGGGCGGCAGACGACTTGTACGGACGGCCGGAACTGCGGATGCAGGCAGAACAGCTGGCGGAGAAACTGCGGAAATGCGCCTTTGACGGGGAAGTGTTCACGGATAATGCTGTGCGCGGTGAAGACGGTGCCCTGCACAACACGGGCAATGTCTCCGAGGCCGGGCAGTATTATGCATTGCTGTTTGGTGGCGTGGATCTGGACCAGCCGCAGTATGAGGTACTGCGCCGCCATGTGACGGATGGCTTCTGCGCTTACATCAATACGCAGAGGGAAGGTTCTTTTGTGCCGGTGAATGCATTCATCGGGTTTTACCTGCGGCTGAAGGTGCTGGAGCAGGAAAAATTGCACGACATTCTTCTGCAGGATGTGAAACGCTTCTTCGGCGGCATGGTGGAAGAAACCGGGACGCTGTGGGAATACAAAAATGGGTACGGAAGCCGGAACCATGGATTTGCATCCTATGCGGCAGTGGCCATTGCAGCCTGCGGCGAAGTAAGAAGTAAATAGTATTTGTAGGGACCGACCTCCGGACAGTCCTGAATTGTGATAAAATAATAATGAATCATCCACCCAGCAATTCCGAATGGAGGAAATTCTATGCAATGTACAATCAACGGACAGCCGATGCCGGTGCAGTCCTCGGCCGTCCATACACCGCCTTATCATGAATGGACCCTCAATTATTTTACGGTCTGCCCATGGACAAGGGAGGCCAGAGTGGAAATTACCTATGACCATCCGGTGACCTCAGCAGTCGTGCGGCCGCTGTCGGCGGGCATCTGCCCGGAGGTACATGGATGCACAGTCGCTTTTACTATGACGGAAGCAATCCATGTTTCCGTGGAACCAGACAACAATCTGGCAGAGGCGATGCAGGTGTTCCCGTATGTGCCATCGGAACCGGACTTTACCGGCTATGACCATGTATACCGCTTTGAAGCCGGGGAGCACGACGTGGACGAACTCCACCTGACACAGGACCGCACCGCGGTCTATCTGGCACCCGGCGCAACAGTTCATGGACGGATTTTTGCCGACGGTGTTGCCGGACTGAAAATTTTCGGCCCCGGTGCGCTGACTATGCGCCGCTACCACCGGGAGATGCCGGAAGAAATGCTCCGCTGCATGGAAATCCGGAACTGCCGGGATGTCGTGCTGGAGGATCTGTGTGTGCTGGATTCCTGTTGCTGGAGCGTCCGGTTGAACGAAAGTCAGGACATAGCCATCCGCAATATCAAAATCATCGGGTGCCGCGGCAATGCTGACGGCATTGATGTGACCGGCAGCAGCCATGTGCGCATCAGCGGTTGTTTCATCCGCACCTACGACGATTCTTTTGTGATCAAGTCCCTGTGGGGCGGTAATGTAGAAGATGTTGTATTTGAGAAAAGTACCCTGTGGAATGATATGGCCCGCCCGATAGAAGTAGGCGTGGAAATGCGGTGCGCCCACGTGCGGAACATCACTTTCCGGGATATTGACGTGATCCATTCGCTGACGCCGTATCCGATTTTCGGTATCCACCACGGCGACCGGGCGCTGGTGTCGGACATCCGCTTCGAAAATATCCGCATCGAGCACGCGCCAGGCGGTCAGCTGTTCGATTTCCGCATCACGGATTCTGTATGGAATACGGATACGCAGAAAGGCGAGATCTGCAATCTGTACATCAACGATATTTCGCTTGTGGGCGCGGAAGGCCGGGATTTCCGCCATGTACATTGCCGCGCGGTCGGTTTTGACGAGACGCATACCATTGAAAACATTCACATCGGACGTATCACTGCCTTTGGCAAGGTGCTGTCCGGCGGAGAAGCGCTCGGTCTGCAGTCCAACGCCTATACGCACAACATTGCCTTTGAACAGCCGGAAACCCCGGTTCTGACAGCAAAAATGCTTCCCGGTCAGGTGTTTGCGATGGGGAAAGACGGACGGTATCACGGGACGCTGAAGCTGGAAGTGTGCAACAATACCCCGGAAACCGCCTGCGGTGAAATCGGCATCAAGCTGTTCCCGATGGGGGTGCATCAATGCGATGAAACTCCGAAACCGTATCGGCTGGCGTCCGGGGAGCGGGTCTGCTATGAATACGCCGTGACCGCTGCACCGGGCAAGCTGGCGGCAGAGACGCGCAGCAGCCGGGTGGATTGCCGCAATGACTTTTATTATTGCGAATTGGATTATCCGATGCCGGAACGGATCGCTGATGCACCTGCATTGCCGCTGACTACGCTGTACGGGCACCGCGACGGGGAGGTGCGGTTTGCATTGCGGAACGGCTGGCTGGAAATTGCCGCCGACGCGATGAAGCACCACGACCTGACGCTGTATGCCGCTCTGCCGCCCAAGGAGCGGGCCGACAATGAAGTGCTGTTCACCGTGGAGGAATCTTACTACGGTGAAGGCCCCTGCATCAAGTGGAAGGACGGGGCATTGTGTCCCGCTCCGGAAATCGGCAATCATTTTGAAATCACCTATGTGTTCCTGAATCAGCCCAAAACCGAGATCCATACGCTGCGCTTGCCCCGCAATCATGAGGGACTCATCCGGGTGCCGATGGCCTCGCTGAATCTGCCCAAAGACAGCAGACACCTCTGGCTGGAACTGGAACTGCACAGACCCACCGGATGCTGCAAGCCATATACGTTGTTCCGCTCTACGCTGCCGCAGGATACTGCTCATATGTTCTGCAGCTGCCGGGCGACAAAGTGATCCATAGGAAAGGAGTCCTGCATCATGACTTTTGAAGAAATCAAACGTGACCCGGCGATCCGGGCCTATATTGCACAGGCAGATGTATCACTGGAAGCGTTGGGGTATACGGAGCACAGCTTTGCGCACGTGACCCGTGTAGCGGAAACAGCTGCGTATCTGCTGGAAACGATGGGCTACCCGGCCCGCACCATTGAACTGGCCAAGATCGCCGGGTACCTGCACGACATCGGCAACATCGTCAACCGCATAGAGCACAGCCTGAGCGGGGCAGTAATGGCATTCCGTCTGTTGGACAAGATGGACTTCCCGCCGGAGGAAATTGCCACCATCATCACCGCCATTGGCAATCACGACGAGGGCACCGGTGTGCCGGTCAACGATGTGGCTGCCGCATTGATCCTGGCGGACAAGTCCGATGTGCGTCGTTCCCGCGTACGCAACCGGGATATTGCATCGTTTGACATTCACGACCGGGTCAACTATTCCGTCACCCAGTCGGAACTGCGCATCAGCGACGACCGCACGCAGGTCCAGCTGAAGCTGTCCATCGATACCCGGTTTAGTTCGGTTATGGATTATTTCGAAATTTTCATGCAGCGGATGCTGATGTGCCGCAAAGCCGCCGAAAAAATGCGGCTGAAGTTCCGGCTGGTCATCAATGAACAGCAGATCCTGTGATGTATCGTCCATACGATGAAATATTGATGTTCTGAAAACACCCGTTCTGTCGGTCACAATGAACCGCTCCCTGTCAAGTAGACAGATGAAAAAACAAAAAAGTTTTTGCCAGGATCTCAGAAATGAGGTCCTGGTTTTGTTTTAAGCAGCTTCCAGGAAGCTACGGTAAGTAGCAG
>JAFTRF010000152.1 GCA_017462405.1 Clostridia bacterium
ATCCCGGCGCGGACAATCGGCGGGGATGCAGGAAACGGCGTATTTGTCAAAGGGGGAATAGAGATTGCAGACATCGCGCCCGTCCGGGGCTTCGCCGTGGTACAGCAGGGTACCGTCCGGCGCAAAGCGAAATTCGTGCCCGCCGTGCAGTGCGGCATAGTTCCGGCAATGCATCTCCCGGTAGCCGAACAAAACAGCTGAAATTGCGGTGGTGTAATTATCATCCAGCCGGAAATCGCCCGTCAGAGGGAGGTCCGTGTCACCGAAGTACGGTGCCAGACAATCCCAGTAGTTATTGGGATCCACAAATCCGTTGGTACCCAGCGACAGTTCAAACCGCTGTTCATGACCATCTGCGCAGATGCCTACATAGGGATCTTCCATCCAATCAATGGAGGCCACATACTGTCCGCGACGGTCATCCTTGTTGACAGCATTGTTTTTTGCGCCGCCATCCAGCGCACAATGCAGATAGCCTTCGCCGTCGATCTCATCAAGCTGCCATGTAAAGCGATAGGGGATGTCCCCGCCGTTGATCGGGGGAATCTCCACGGTCGTGCGGGGCAAAATCTGCCGGGAGGGAAATTCTTCCGGGGAAACAAAGGCGATCTGCTGCAAAATCAGCTCACCGATGAAATTGCCGCGTTCAATGGCCAGATGCCCGTGGCCTTGGGACAATGGAAACGCAAGATTGGCTTCTCCGATGTGGCAGCGGACCTCTTCCGTGGCAATGGTGATGCGCATCGGGACAAATACACCGTCCTCCAGCGCAAAAGCGATGGAGCGGTACGTCACGGTTTCGACATTGCCGCCGCACAGACGCACCCGGCATACGGTCAGCACCCCATCCAGCCCAAAATGCAGGCGGAGGCCTTCGCCGGTGCGGGCGGTTTCATCGTAACGGACATATACGATAAATTCCGGTGCGATTTCTTTCAGAAAGGTCACACAAAACGAAGTGTCAAACACACCTTCCGTAAAGCGGGGCGTGTGCAGAATGTGCCGGTTGCCGACGGATTTCAGCGAGAAGCCCAGCACCCGGTTGTCGATGCCGCCGTCCGGACTGTGTCCGTCCGCAAAGCGGACACGTACACCAGCGTGCAGGTTGTCGGTTTCGGTGTGCCGCTCTACTGCAAAGGAATACGGCTGAAGGTTGGCATCATAAGAACGGAAGGAATCAAAAAGCTGAAACATAACGTACCTCCTCCGGTGCTTACGCAGAACGCTTTGAAATGCGGCGGACATAGAGCAGCGTCAGCAGGACGAACATCAGTGCGGCTGCGGACAGTGCCTGCTGTGCATAAACGGATATTCCCAAAAGGACATTGCCGTTTTGCTGGATGGCATCCACTATAAAACTGGCTCCCAGTGTCACCAGAAAGCCCGCTACTCCGGAAAGGGCCTGACAAATGGCCAGCGCATCGGCGCGTTGTGCCGAAGGTGCATAGTC
This sequence comes from Clostridia bacterium, assembly GCA_017462405.1. Lineage (GTDB taxonomy): Bacteria > Bacillota > Clostridia > Oscillospirales > Acutalibacteraceae > RGIG4076. The sequence goes on from JAFTRF010000152.1 coordinate 1,451, forward strand.
AAAGACCAGATTGATCAGTGCGCTGTTCAGACCACCCATGGCAATGCCGTTGAACAGATAATACAATGTGAACATCAGTTTGCCGTTGGACGGGACGGCCAATGCCGCCGAAAGCAGTGCAGCAGCCAGCACCAGCAGGCATTTTTCCATCAGATTCAGAAACGAGGTCTTGTCGGCATATTTGCCCCATTTTCTGGAGACGAAGATCCGTACCAGCGCCGAACCGATGGACAACAGCGAAATAAACTGCAGGTCAAAATCCAGCTCGTTGATCTGGTAGGTGCCGAAAAACGGCGAGGCCAATCCGGCCGCCGTCTGATACAGCAGAAAAACGACAATAATGCGAAGCAGCGGACGGCAGGTCAGCACATCGGTGATGCTTTTACGCAGGTTTTTCTTCGGAACCTCTGCCGATTCCGGTTCAATGGTGAAGATCATCGACAGCGTATGCAGCACCATCAGCACAAAAATCACAACCGCCGACAGTACAAATGCCGTACGGATGCGTCCCTGCACGGCAAAATGGTCAATGAGGGTACCCATGCTGTAGGTAAAGAGCATCCCGGCAATCAGCGAAACGATTTCCTTGTTGGCGGTAAAACTGCCCCGGTGATGGTCATCCACCAGCGACATCAGCCAGCCGATTTTTTTCGGATGTGCAAAGTTGTAGATCAGATAGGCCAGCACCAGCAGGCATTTTTCCATCAGATTCAGAAA
>JAFTRF010000015.1 GCA_017462405.1 Clostridia bacterium
CGCCCGAAACGGCGGAAATCCGTATTCATTGGACAGCCGGGTCGCTCCTGCCTTGTCGGGAGCCGAAAAATGCCAGCATTTCATCGGGTCGCTTCCTCTTTTCTGAATTGCATGATATTCTTTTTTATTTTACCATTTTTCCGTCTGGAATTCAATCATCTGTACAAAAAAAGGGCACATTCTTTTCATAAGAATGTGCCTTGATTGTGTCGTTTGTTCCGAAGTGCCGTCCTGCTGAATGCTACTGTGTCCTTTCCGGTTACGACACCGCTTCGTTGATCTGCACCAATACCGTCGGTTCGCCGTATACCCAGCAGCGTGCGCTGTTGAGGATGCTGGCCTGTGCAACCAATTCATGTTTACCGTAGGAGTTCTTGTAGTCCGATACATCCACCATAACGAAAATATCGTTTTCGGTCATCAGCTCCAGCTGACTCGTCAGGCCCACCACTGACAGATATACCGACTGCGATACTACGGTCGCATTTGCGCCGGTCGTGTTGCGGAGTACGATGTTGGTCACCTCAAAATGGCGGAGACTCATATTGCCGGTTTTTACCGTTGCGGTCACCGTTGTTGCTGCGCTCTGATTGATGCAGCCATTGGGCAGCACCGCTGCAATACTGAATACAAATTCATTGTTGTCCGGAGCTACCGTAGCAAAATCGATCATGCCGACAACCAGTTCGTTGATTTCGTTCTCCATATCCGTCGGTATAGCCAGTTCAACCGTGGTCATGGACAGGCTGACCAATCCGGCAATATTGGAAGGTTCATTGCGGTATTCCACCCGTATCGGCACCTGTTTGACCAGCAATGCCGAAATGGTCAGATCAATTTCCTCATTTTCCATCTGTACATCCAGTTCCTTCAGCTCGTTGCCGTCTTTGTCCTCCAGACAGAGGTCTGCCGTATAGGTTCCGGTCGCACTGATGATACTGGGGACCCGTGCTTTGGCTACCACGCGGTAAATCTTGCCGATGTCCTCGCTGGTGCCGGTGATGGTCACTGTATTTTCCGACAGCTTGGGCTGGCGCAGTACATAGCCGTCGGCGGCCTGATACACATTCGTCTCATATTCCACCGCAAAGCTCTTGCTGATCATGCGGTCCAGCCGTACCGACACATTTTCCACACTGACGGAATCAATACGGAAATCCCAGTAATTGCTCGTGCGGGTCACCTGTACCTCGCCCACATAGGTACCTGCACCGGATACATCGCGGTACCGTACCGCCGCCCGCAGATCCTCCGGACCGATCTGGTTGACAATGTATTGCTTGCCGTAAACGGTCACATCCACTTCCCGGACAGAAATGGATTGCTCGATGACGCCCAATCCCATTTCCGTCACGCTGTCCGGCAGATTTTCATAAATCAGCGGCACTCCCTCAATCCGCCGCGCCACTTCGGTAGTCGTATCGGAAAAAGAGGTTGCTACCCAGATGGAAAATGCCGCCAGCACTGACATGCCCATCAGGAAAAGTTTGTTGTCGATCAGCCGTTTTTTCGGCTTGCGGAAGACGTGTCCGCCGTTTTTCTTCATTGGTTCCTGATCCATGTGATTTTCATTCATGTTGCTTCCCTTTCTTTCTGGGGAACAGCTTCCGCTGCGTATCATTGGTCCGGTTTTCTTCCAGCAGCATCCCTTCCAGCGCCGTCAACAGGGTATCTTTGGTGTAGTTACGGGTCAGGCGACCGTTCCGTGCAATCGAAATATTGCCGGTTTCCTCCGACACTACCACGACCACCGCATCCGATGCCTCCGACACACCGATGGCAGCACGGTGCCGTGTACCCAGTTCACTGCTGATATGGATGTTCTGCGTCAGCGGCAAAATACAGCCTGCCGCATGGATTTTATTATCCCGGATAATCATTGCACCGTCGTGCAGCGGCGCTTTGTTGAAAAATATGTTGCCGATGAGCTCCATGGTCGGTGTACCGTCCACGATGGTTCCGCTGCGCATCACTTCGCTCAGGTTGTCCTTGCGTTCAAACACCATCAGCGCACCCATTTTCATGTTGCGCAGCAGCTGACAAGCTTCGGCGACGGCCCGGATGGTTTTACGGGCATTTTTCCGCTGTTCTTCCTCTGATTCCACCATTCCAAGCAATTTGATATCTTTGATGCTGCTCCGCCCCAGCTGTTCGATGATGCGGCGGATCTCCTGCTGAAAAATCACGATGATGGCAAACACTCCGACCTGCAGTACAATACTGTCAAAGAACATCTGCATCATTTCCATTTTGGTCAGGCGCACCACAATATAAATGAGCAGGATCACGAACACACCCTTGAACAGCTGGATGGCTCTGGTACTGCGCACCAGCTCCACAACCTTATAAATCAAATAAGATACCACCAAAATGTCCAGAACATCGTTCAGCCGGATACCCAGCAGAATTTCTCTGAACTGCAGCCATATTTCCATGATTGGTGTCATATCATCCGCCCCTTGTCATTGATCCGTTCCATGTGTCCGTACTGCCCGGACACAATATCCTATAATTATTGTAACATACAATCCCATAAATTCAAGAGGTTTTTTTGCTTTTTGTCCAATCTTTCAGAATCGTCACCAGACGGTCGCATTTTTCGGGGTGATTGAATGCCGATACGCTGACGCGCACCGTTCCCTGTTCCGCCGTTCCCATCCACCTGTGCGCCAATGGCGCACAGTGCAGACCGGCACGTACTGCGATTCCCGCCCGGTCCAGCCGCTCCGCCGTTTCCTCGCTGGGGACATCTCCCACATTGAACGAAAGCACCGGGAAGCACGGCACCTCCGGCTCCACATACAGCCGTACCCCGCCGGTCTGTGCCAGCCGCTGCCTCAGACGGCGCATCAGCCGTTCCTCGTGCGCTGCAATCCGGTCCGTACCCTTCTGCATCACAAAACGGATGCCTGCCGCCAATCCCAGAATCCCCGGTACATTGGGTGTACCGCTTTCTAACCGGTCGGGGTATTCTTCCGGCTGGTTGGCATCCGCCGAGCGGCTGCCCGTTCCGCCCCATATCAGCGGGCGCAGCGGTGTCCGGGCAATCAACAGGCCGGTACCCATGGGTCCGTACAAGCCCTTGTGCCCGGAGCAGCACAAAAAATCGATGGGCATTTTCTTCAGGTCATATGGATATACCCCCGCAGATTGTGCGCCGTCCACGACCATCTCTGCACCGCGTTCATGCGCCAGTACGCCGATCTGCTCTACCGGCAGACGGATGCCGAACACGTTGGATCCGTGGGTGCAGACGATCATACGGGTATTGGATTTCATGCAGGAGGCAAATGATTCCAGCGTGCGCCCGTCATCCCCAGGGAAAATCCTTGCCGCCGTAAAATGAATGCCCTCGGCCGCCAATGCCGATACAGGGCGGTACACCGCGTTGTGTTCCACACAGGAAATCACCACATGATCCCCCGGCTTCAGCCGTCCACGCAGCACCGTATTCAGCGACCACGTACACCCCGGTGTAAAAATCACCTGCTCCGGGCTGTCCGCACCGAAAAACTCCGCCGCTGTGCAGCGGGCACGGTACACCGCTTCAGCGGTGTGCATCGCCGCCCGGTGACCGGCCCGCCCCGGATTGGCACCACAGTACACCAGTGCCTGCCCTACGGCCCGGCGCACCGGCTCCGGTTTTGGAAAGGTAGTCGCGCTGTTATCAAAATAAATCATTCGCTCCATCACAATTTCATCCTTTCATTCCGTTGCCGTATAGCGTCTGAGCACGTGGATGCC
>JAFTRF010000153.1 GCA_017462405.1 Clostridia bacterium
AAGGCATCGAACCAGAGGAAATCGACAACCAGATGGCAATCATCGTCGGATTGTCGCAGGCGGCGGCATTGGGTGACGCCAAGGCCGCAAAGGTGCTGTTTGACGTGCTGGGCGAGGATGCGAACGACACGGACGGAGGTGTGATCATTGCAGACGATATCCCTTAAATCCATTGTTGCGCCGTCTTTTTACGAGACACACCGGGCGATCAAGGCCGGAGAAGTCAATGAGGTCGTGGAGAAGGGCGGTCGAGGCAGTGCGAAATCCTCGTTTCTGTCCATTGAGTTGATCTTGCAGCTGCTGCGGCACCCGGAGTGCCATGCGGCGGTGTTCCGCAAGGTGGGCAACACCCTCCGCACCAGCGTGTATGCACAGGTGTGCTGGGCGATCGGTGCGCTGGATCTGACAAAGAAATTCCGCTGCACTGTATCGCCCATGGAGTGCGTGTATCGTCCCACGGGGCAGAAAATTCTGTTTTTCGGGCTGGACGATCCGGGCAAGGTCAAGTCCATCAAAGCTCCTTTCGGCTATATCGGCATTGCGTGGTTTGAAGAATTGGACCAGTACGACGGACCAGAGGAAATCCGCAACGTGGAGCAGTCGCTGTTTCGCGGTGGTTCATTTTCGTTGGCCTTAAAGAGTTTCAATCCGCCGCCGATGGCCCGGAACTGGGCGAACCGGTACGCACTGGAGCCAAAACCGGGTAAGCGGGTGCATCACAGCACGTACGAGGCGGTACCGCCAGACTGGCTGGGGCCGCGCTTTCTGGACGATGCGGAACACCTGAAAAACACCAATGTGCTGGCGTACCGCAACGAATATCTGGGCGAGGTGGTAGGTAGCGGACGGCAGGTGTTCGACAATCTCCGGATCGAACGCATTTCCGATGACCGGGTCCAGCAGTTTGACCGGCTGTACAGCGGTGTGGACTGGGGCTGGTTTCCGGACCCGTTCGCATTTAACCGGATGCACTACGATGCAGCCCGGAAAACGCTGTACATCTTTGACGAGCTGACCCGGCGCAAGACATCCAACAGTGAAACGGCGGCACTGGTCAAGGCGCGGATCCGGCCGGATGAGCAGGTGATTGCCGACAGTGCCGAGGAAAAGAGCGTCAGCGATTTCCGGGCGTTTGGTCTGCGGTGCCGGGGCGCGGAAAAAGGCCCCGGTAGTGTGACGTATTCGATGAAATGGCTGCAATCGCTGGCGGTCATCGTCATTGATCCGGAACGCTGTCCGGATACGGCGCGGGAGTTTTCGGAATACGAATACGAAGCGGACAAGAAAACGGGCGAGATTCTGAATGAATACCCGGACATCAACAATCACCACATTGATGCGGTGCGGTATGCCATGAGTCCGGTGTGGAAGCGACGGGGGAAGTGACAAACATGATGCACAAACTGCGCCATTGGCTGCGCAAACGATTTTTGGAAGTATGGATCAAAGAGGACCTGCTGCGGGAAAACGACCGTCTGCAGGCGCAGGTGAAGGAACTGGAAGCAGAACTGCGGCGGAGGGGCGCCTATCTGAACGGATTGAATGCTGGCATCCGGGCGCAGCGGCGCATCGTGATCCATAACAACGGAGGCGAGAAATGAACATCATATCCATTACGGGGCAGACCCGCCCCCATGCGCTGCAGGAGGCGTTCCGGGCGCGGGATTGTACCACTGATGTGATGCGGACGGCCATTGATCTGTGGTTCCGGCTGTATTTTCAGATCCCGGTGCAGGGTGAGGATCCCTGTCAGGCTATCCCGTACACCATCGTGAACAAGCTGACGAAAACGGTGTTCGGTGAATACAAGGCCACAGCTACCGGTCCGGTGCAGGCCGTACTGGACAGTCTGCACGACAAAAAAGAAGAAGCTATGCAATATGCCCTTGCAGGTGGATGCTGTATGCTGAAGCCCACGCCCGTGCAGAACGGTTGGCGGTGGGATGTGATCCGCCGGGACAACCTGATGGTGTTCGGCAAGGACGGGCGGCAGTATACCGACATCGGCACGATACAGCGGACGGTGCAGGGCGAATATTATTACACCCTGCTGGAACGGCGGACGGTGGACGGGCTGGGAAGGCTGACCATCCGGAATCGCCTGTACCGGTCGCTGGCTGGGGACGAGCTGGGCGCACCGTGTCCGCTGGGCGAATTGCCGCAGTACGCTGCACTGAAACCGGAGTATACTTTTCCGGAGCCGGTGGGGAGCGTGGGCATGGTGCAGCTGTCCACCCCGATGGTCAACTGCGTGGATGGCAGCGACGACCCGGTGTCGGTCTATGCGGCGGCGGTGGGACTGATCCGCAGCATCAACCGGAACGAGGCCCAGCTCAGCGGCGAATTTGAGCGCGGGGAAAGCCGCATCATCGCCAGTGCGGACGTGTTGCAGAAAACCGTAGAGGACGATACCGGGCGGCACACATTTGTCTTGAAGGACAAGATTTTCGTTGGTCTGGACGATGATCTGGAAAACACCGGCATCACCATCTTTTCACCGGAACTGCGGGAAAAATCGTATCTGGCACGCAAGCAGGAATACCTGCGGAACGTGGAGTCCGTGATTGGCTTGAAGCGCGGTCTGATCAGCGAGGTGGAGGCGGTGGAGCGCACCGCAACGGAGATCACGTCCAGCGCAGGCGATTACAATCTGACCATCATCGACTTTCAGCGGATGTGGGAAAAGGCCGTGTACGAGGCGGTACGCCTGTGCGGTATACTGGGCGGTCTGTACCAGATCCCCAGTGCGTCCGGAATGTCTCCGGAGTCCGTGACCATTGATTGGGGCAACGGCATCCTGTACGACGAGGAAAAGACCCGGCAGGAAATGCTGACGCAGGTGCAGTCCGGTCTGCTCCAGCCGGAGCGGTACATCGGCCATTGCTACGGCTTGCCTGCCGATACCGTCGCCCACCGGGCGAAGATCCGCCGGGAGTATATGCCGAGTATGGATGATCTGACGGAAGAATAGGTGATGCCCGATGCTGACACCGGAACAGATCGAAGCCGTCCGCCTGCAGGCGGAGGAACTGACCCGGCCGGTGGTGGAGTTTCTGATTGAAGACATCGCCCGGCGTATCTCCGAGGCCGGACAGCTGACCAGCACTGCACAGTATCAGATCTGGCGGGCGCAAAATCTGGGCTTGTCTCAGAAAGAGATCCAGAACCGGCTGAAAAAACTGCTGAATGTTTCTGAACAGCAGATCAAAGACCTGCTGACCCAGACGGCAAAGGTAGGTTACCGTTTCGATCTCAGCCGACTGCCCACCGTAGATGCCATTCCCTTTGAGGAAAATACCGTCATTCAGCAGATCGTGTCCGCTGCCGTGGAGCTGGCACAGGCGGATTTCTCCAACATCACCCAGACGCTGGGATTTGTGAATCAGGACGGGGTGTGTCGTCCGCTGACGGATGCATGGCTGCAGGCTTGCGATTTCGCTTTTGAGAAAGTCGCCACCGGCGCGGAGGACATGAACAGTGCCGTCCGTAAGGCAACGAAATATCTGGCAGACAAGGGCATCCGGACCATTGACTATGAATCCGGAGTGCATCGCTCCATCGAAGCCGCAACCCGTGGGTGCGTCATGGGTGGACTGGGTCTGATGCAGGAGAAAATCAGCCAGTACAATCACGATGAACTGGGTGCAAACGGCTGGGAAATCAGCGCACACGCCGCCAGCGCACCGGACCATGAACCCATCCAGGGCAAGCAGTACAGCGATGAGGAATACGAGAAGCTGAACAATGCCCTTGCCCGACGCATCGGTACGCTGAACTGCGGTCACGCGGCGTTTCCTGTTATTCTGGGAGTCAGCAAGCCCCAGTACACCGACGCAGAACTGGAACAGTTTAAGCAGGACAATGCCAAAGGCATCGACTACGAGGGGCAGCACTACTCCATGTATGAAGCGACCCAGCAGCAGCGCAAGCTGGAGCGCACCATGCGGAAACAGAAAAACCGGATTCTGGTGGACGAAACCAACGGGGATAAGGAGAAACTGCAGGTGGACCAAATTCGCCTGCGACGGATCAGCGAGGAGTACAACCGGTTCAGTAAAGCCGCCGGACTGCGGACACAGCCCCATCGGGCGCAGGTCGCCGGGTTTGGGGTGAAGCAGGCCGGGGCGGCGCAGGCAGCAGCCCAAAGACATCACACAGAATGGTTACATTCTATTGGTGCGGAAAATTCTGAACTGAAAAAACTTGACAAATATTACGAAGCAAAGTATAATAACTCTCCTGCTTATCAGTTGCTGATGGGCTACAGAAAAGCAGTGGATAAGGGAGATATTTCTCCTTTAGTCGGAATAGAAGAATACATTAAAGTTGCAAATAACATTCAAGCCGAAATTATTGGGCAAACAACCAGCACGGGAATAACGATTGAAAGCTATGCGACACATTTCATTGACCGTGTTATCGGTCAAACTTCGGAAGCACATGAAGGAAAAAGATGTGGGGTTTCGATTGAAAATGTGTTGGATGCACTGCTTAATCCTATAGAACTGAAACCGAGCCGAGAATTTCCGGACGGAGATATTCGACAGAATTTCGTTGGCAAAAAAGCAAAGGTGACAATAAGTATTCGAGACAAGCGACTAATCCAAACAAATCCATGGAAAGGGGGTTGAAATGATTTTGCTGAATATGACATCAGAATCAAGAACTTTTTTGGAGAAAAATTGTCCGGAAGTTCTTACAACAGATAATATTGGTCAAGCACTTGACTTGTTGTATGATTTGATTGAGGATAAGGGATTTGCTCCACCTCATTACGATGAGTACAACGATTTTGGTAGGGAAGCCCAACGGGTATATGATGACTTATATCTCAGCAACTAAATTCCCAACCGCTTGCGAATTTCCCCACAACCAAACAAAAACAGCGTCATGGTATTGCACCACGGCGCTTTTTTATGCAAAGGAGTCCCAAATGGATAATTTCAAAGCCGTATACAAAATTTTATCCGCCTTGGAAAAGGCAATGGATCTGCCGGAGTTTGACCTGACGCAGATTGGCCCGGAAAAGCTGGGTGTCAGCCGGGAACGGTGGGCGCGCTATCTGGAAATGATGGCAGATGTTGGCTACATCAAAGGCATCAGCGTTCAGCAGGACATCCTCGGGGAAACCGTTGTAAGGGCGTCCAATATTCGGATCACGCTGAAAGGGCTGGAATATTTGCAGGAAAATACGCTTATGCGGAAAATTTACAATGCCGCCCGCGGAATCACCGAAGTTATCCCGGGCATGTAACCCGGATTTACACAACTAAATCGGCACTACAACAGGTATGGAAATACTGGTTGTGGTGCTTTTTTATACCCATTTTTCAAAAAGGAGGACAATATGAAACACATTCACGATATTCTCTCCGGCTACGGCCTAGCCGTACCGGAGGACCGCCGGGCCGATTTTGACAAGGAGGTGGGCGAAAATTATGAGACCATTGACGTCACCGGACCGCTGCGGCAGCAGCTGAAAACCGCCACCGACGGACTCAAAGCCTTCGAGGGCGTGGACGTGAACGCCCTGAACGGTCGGATCACACAGCTGACGCAGGACCTGGCGGCACAGGCGGCAGCACATCAGCAGCAGCTCGACGACATGGACTTTGACCGGGTCATGGAGGACGCGATCCGCGCCGCCAAGGGCAAAAACGTCAAGGCCATCCGGGCACTGGTGGACGAAGCCACGCTGAAAGCCAGCAAGAACCGGGCAAAGGATGCTCAGGCCGCCGTAGAAGCGGTGAAGCAGACCGAAGCATACCTGTTCGGCGCAGAAACCCCACCGCCCTACGCACCCGGCCCCGGCATCAATCCGCCGCCAACTATGAAAAACAGCCCGGAAGTCAATGCCTTCCGCATGGCAGCCGGTCTGAAAGCAGAATAAACCAATCTATTGATTCAGAAAAGGAGCGAAAAATATTATGGCAAATCACATCGAACTGGCAAAGCAGTATGTCACTGCGATGGATGAAATCTATAAACTGGGTTCGCTGACCGCCAAGCTGGACGGCACCCCCGATTTGGTACGGGCGGGTGCCAATGCGAATGAGCTGGTGATCCCCAAGCTGGATATGCAGGGTCTGGGCGATTACAGCCGCAACGACGGTTATGTAAATGGCGACGTGACCCTGACCTACGAGACGGTGGCCTGCAACTTTGACCGCGGTCGCATGTTCAACGTGGACAATATGGACAACATGGAGTCTGCTGGTGTGGCATTCGGTCAGCTGGCTGGTGAATTTATCCGTACCAAGGTGAATCCGGAGGTGGATGCATTCCGCTTTGCGAAGTATGCATCCGCAGAAAACATTTCCGCAGCCTCCGGTGAGCTGTCGACCGGTGAGGCAGTTGTGGCGGCACTGCGCACGGCAACCACCAAGATGGACGAAGATGAAGTACCTGCCGAGGATCGTCATCTGTTCATTACGCCCACCCTGCACGGTTTGGTGGATGATCTGGATACCACCAAGAGCCGCGAGGTGCTGAAGCGATTTGCATCTGTGACGGATGTGCCCCAGAGCCGCTTCTACACTGCCATCACCCAGCGCACTGGTGCCGATGATCAGAAGGTGGGCGGCTACACCAAGGACTCCGGCGCTTCCGACATCAACTTTATGGTTGTGCACAAAGGCGCGGTGATTCAGTTCCCCAAGCACATCGCGCCCAAGATTATTTCTCCTGAAAACAATCAGACCAGCGATGGCTGGAAGTTCGGCTACCGCAACGTAGGTATTGCGGATGTTTACGAAAACAAAGTGGCCGGTATTTACGCCCACACCAAGGGACTGACAAATGAATGATCGACTATAATTTTTACTATTGCATCTATAGCGGCCGATCGATCCCGGACGGGGAGCAGTTTATGCAGCTGGGAGCGCAGGCGGCGGCCCAACTGGCCCGGTATAAGCGCATATATACCGTAACCGCACCGGATGAAAACAGCGAAGCGATGGCCATCTGCGCTATGGCAGATGCGCTGTATTATTTTCAGTGCGTTCAGAACGGCACCGGCGGGGCGGTCAGCTCCGCATCCATCGGCAGCGTGTCGGTGCAGTATGCGGCATCCGGCACCGTGGATTTGTCTCCACGTGGGCAGGCTGCAGAGCTGTACCGGTGCGCCCGGCTGTATCTGGACATTTACCGGGGGTGCGGCGGATGCTGAGTGTACAGCGGCGCAGCCCGGTGCATTACGGCCTGTGCAATCAGACGGTAACGGTATATCACCGGGCAGAGGATGGCAGTATCATTCGGATGGTGCTGTGCAACGCATTTTTTGAGCATCGGAAAACGGTCAGTACCGATAAAACCGGCAGCCGTGAGGACAATACCTTCCTGCTGGTCATTCCCGGTGAAGCACAGCCGGTTTTTCCCGGTGACAAGGTTCTGCCGGGGGAAGGACCGGACTGTGCCGACCGGGCCGCGTGGGCATCGCTGATTCCGGCGAAGGTGCCGGGGCTGGTGGTGGTCCGGGAGGTGTCACCGCAGTATTGGCAGGGGCGCGTGGTG
>JAFTRF010000154.1 GCA_017462405.1 Clostridia bacterium
ACCCGCGTGAGATACGGCAAGGTCAGGAAGGGAAAGATCAGCTTGGCAATGTTCATGATATACAGCATGGCTGTATTGATAACCAGTTTATTTTTCACTCCGGCATCTCCTCCGAGCGTCCCGCTCAATTCAAATCTATATATAATGATACATCAGCGCATGATAAAAGTCAACGGAAATTCGCACCACTTGTTTTTCATACCGGACCGGTACGGTGGTATATCGTTGTGTGGTGTCTTGTTTCAGATCATTGTATCACACCTGAGTCCGTTGCTTGATGTGATGCATGGGCAACGCGTGAAAATGCAGTCACCTGCTCCCTGAAAAGCCCTGCCAACTATTTACAAATCATTCCGGATGCTTTATAATGAAACCGGAACCGCATTTTACCCACGAACGGATCAAAATCACACTTCGGAACAACGAGGAGGAATTGCAATGTCAACGAACAAGCGCACGATGTGTTGTGCCGCGCCCGAACCGGAAAAGCAGCACACATGGGAATTTTACAGCCGCCAGCTTGATGTGGAATTACGGCAGTCTCTGGAGGAGGGACTGGATGTTGAAAAGCTCCGGCCGCTGTTTGATGCCGTATTTCAGATGGAGGACGGCAATTACAAGGAAGCCATGGCGGACGTGCTGTATGAAATGGTCTGCAGCGCACCCGTCCGGGCCGGTTACGCTTACAACGAACCGTCCGGGCTGGCAGAGATCCGTGCGCTGCGGAAAGCGCACCCGCTGAACGGCCCGGTGCCTGACGGAGCAGCGCTGCGGGACAAAATTGCCGGCGCATGGTACGGCCGGATCTGCGGCTGCCTGCTGGGTAAGCCGGTCGAGGGCTGCCGCCGGTACGATCTGATCCCGTTTTTGAAGGAGAGCGGCAATTATCCCATGCACCGGTACATTCTGCAATCCGATGTTACTGAGGAAACCCGCAAAAAATACAAATATGCCTTCTGGTCGCGCGCCTATGCCGACACCGTGACCTGTGCCCCGGTAGACGACGATACCAACTACGTGGTACTGGCCCAGCGGCTGATCCGCAAGTACGGGCGGGACTTCACTCCGGACAATATGATGGAAACATGGATCGAACTGCAAAGCCGCAATGCCTATTGCACGGCCGAGCGGGTCGCGTACCGCAACTTCATCGCCGGGTTCCGCCCGCCTTTCTCCGCTGTATACAAGAATCCCTACCGGGAATGGATCGGCGCACAGATCCGGGGAGATTATTTCGGATACATCAATCCCGGCAATCCGGAGATGGCCGCTGACATGGCGTGGCGGGATGCCTGCATATCTCATGTGAAGAACGGCATTTACGGCGAGATGTTCGCCGCCGCCATGATTGCCTGTGCCGCCGTCACCGATGACCTGCAGGACATCGTGCTGGGCGGATTGGCGGAAATTCCGGCCACCAGCCGGCTGTATGCGCAGGTCACGGAACTGGTCACGATGTGGGCCTCCGGCGCAACGCAGGAGGAGTGCTTCGCGCACATCAACCGGCTTTACGACGACCGGAACGGCCACGACTGGTGTCACACCATTTCCAATGCGCTGATCGTCACTGCCTGTCTGCTGTACGGCGGCGGCGATTATGGCAGATCCATTTGCATGGCCGTGGAAAATGGCTTTGATACCGACTGCAACGGCGCTACCGTAGGCTCGGTGCTGGGCATGCGGGGCGGCATGGGCTCCATTGATCCTGCCTGGCTGGCTCCTGTCCGCGGGATGCTGGATACGTCGATTTTCGGTTCCGGCCGATGCGAGGTGGAAAAGCTCATCGACCGCACGATGGAACATATGGCATAAAAGCAAAAAAAGGTCCTGTCGCACCGTTGTGTGCGGCAGGACCTTTTTTGCTGTCCGTCGTTTATGGACCACCTGACCGGAACAATATCTCCTGCAACGGGACGGATTTCCCGCTGCACCGGGTTTATACGGTGGTTTCTTCTTTTTGTGCTTCGCCGGATGCATCCATGGCCGTGATGCTGCCGGCCGCTACACCCTCGGTGCTTTCGGGCAGAAACAGGATCTTTACCGTAGCCAGTATGATCCGCAGATCCTCCCAGAAGCTTGGATGCGCAATGTACATCAGATCCATCTGCAGCTTGTCGTAAGGTGTGGTGTTATATTTCCCATACACCTGTGCATAGCCCGTCAGACCGGCCTTGGCCTGCAGGCGCAGGGCAAACTCCGGCAGTTCTTCCTCATACTGTGCCGCAATTTCCGGGCGCTCCGGCCGGGGGCCTACGATGGACATGGAGCCACCCAGAATGTTGAACAGCTGGGGCAGTTCGTCGATGCGCACCTTGCGGATGATCCGCCCCACCGGGGTAACGCGGTCGTCCTGCGCGCCGGTGGACAGGCGGGCTTTTCCGTCCTTTTCGGCATCGGGACGCATGGAACGGAATTTCAGCACCTTGAACGGCTTTCCGTTTTTCGTCAGACGCACCTGCCGGTACAATACCGGGCCGCCGTCGCTCAGTTTGATGGCCAGCGCCGTGATCAGCATCAGCGGCGACAGAATCAGCAGCGCAAGTGCGGATACCGTCACATCAAAGATCCGCTTGCCGATCAGATACTGGAACGACGGGTCATAGCGCTCCACCCGCAGGAACGGCAGGTGGAACAAATGCATTTTCCGCGCACCGCTCATGATGATATCGCCGATGCTCGGCAGAATGTACATTGTGATGTTTTTCTCCATGCAATACTTCAGTATGCGGTTGCGGTCATGGCTGTGTACCCCGCACAAAAAGACGGTTTCTGTATCCGTCAGCACCGCAAAGTCACCGCCGATGCATTCTTCCGACGTGACCGTGTCGGTGATATTGAATTTTTTGGCCAATCCGGAATCGTGAATCATCTCATTCACCCGATGATTGCGGTCGTACACCACAACGGTCTTCTTCGGAGCAAACCGTCTGAAATACCATTGGTGAGACAGTACACACCATACTACCGAAAGGGCCGCCTGTACCGCAAACACCGTCAGCAGACCCCACGGCGAAGCCAGTTCTTTCCGGAGCAGGCAGATGACCGCATACATCAGCACATCCGTCACCATCAGGGCCAGAAACTGGCTGTAAATCATTTCCGAAATCCGTACCAACGAAATCAGAAAGCACTCATAAATCCGGCCGCAGCTGATGTACTGCGTCATAAAAATCATGGTAATCAATGCGGCACCCGTCCATCCGCTGAGGCTGACGTCCTGACCGTAGCAGGTCAGCCAGCTCACCAGCAGGGGAATTGCCATCAGCAGGACATTGAGCCCTTTCACGAACCGAAGAATCAACCGATATGTAAATGTTTCCATTTTCTACTCCTTGCTGTTATTTGCTGTCCGGTTTCTCACTTTTTTGTGTAAACGCTTTGTCATTATAGCATACATCCGCCTGAAATGCAACGGATCGCATAAATGATTTGTCTTGCATTCTGTACCGGGCCTGCAGCGATGTCCGCACGGCCCTTTATACCACGACAAAAATCACATAAAATGCCTTGCCGTTCGCGTTCATATAATCCGAAAGGTACGTGCGCGCCCGCGCAACGCTGTCCCGCACCGCATCCGCATGATTCCGGCCGGGGACAGCACAATCGTACCAGCTGTCGTAGGTGTGCGTGAGTTCTTCCGTCAGAACATCTCCGCCCAATACGATTTTTTGCTGTTGTTCCAGATACGTCAGCACCGCGTCGGCATCTCCGATGCGCCATGCCGTTTCCGCATCGGAAAAATCCGTGGAGGCAACGATCCGGCCTCCGGTCTGTATGGTCATTCGCTCACCTCATTGATCCTGCATTCGCTGAACCGCCCATTGTCTGGCAGTTACATCGTCAGTATAACACATTTCCCGTTCGTTGACAAGGTTTTCCGCAGGCTTCGCTGAGAAATCCCTCCACCGCTTATACGCCAAACCCGGCAGGGGCGGCAATCTACAACCCGTGGGGTTCATGGCCGCGATGGAAGTCTGCCCGTCCTTTACCCGGCTTGCAGAACCGTACCGCATCCGCAATCTCCGGGCGGCAGATTGCCGCCCCTATAACCCGTGGGGGCATGACCGAAAAAATTTTTCTCCCGCATGATTTTGGAACGCTCGCGGAACACCTCCGGCAGGTTCGTGGAACAGCGTATGCGTATAATAAGAGTCAACAGGCAGGCACAAGCCGCTTGAAAAATTTTATTGGAGGCATTTTATTATGTACTTTGACGCTATCGCTAAAATCGTTTCGGAACGCACGGGCTGTGACGTTGCCGCTGTAAAACCCGAAAGCACGTTTGCTGAACTGGGCATCGACTCCCTCGACACCGTAGAACTCCTGATGAGTCTGGAAGACGAGATCGGCATCGAAATTGAACTGGATCAGAAAGTCGAGACCATCGGCGATCTGGACAAGTTCATCCAGAGCAAGCAGGGTTAATGCATATGATCAAGTCTGCAATTTGCGAAATGCTGGGCATTCAATATCCGGTATTTCAAGGTGGCATGGCTTGGATCG
>JAFTRF010000155.1 GCA_017462405.1 Clostridia bacterium
TCATCCGCCGCCAGCTTCTGCACGATGGGCTGTTTTTTGACCTGCAGCACATGATACAGCCGCTGTAGCGCCTCCGGTCCGACACCTTTATACATTTCCAGCGCAAAAGCCCCTGCACGGTTACACGCAGTTCTGTCCGGCTCCGGCATGGCTTCAATCAGACCGGCCATACATTGAATGACGGTATCAAGCAGGGCGGGAGCGTTGTCGATGGCGGTGCGCACCGCTTTGCGCCATGCGGCATCCGGCTGATACAAGACCAGCCATGCCGTATCCTCCGGAGTCCCGTTGTAAAAGGCCTTGAACCGGGCAGACAGCTTGTCCGTCTGATGCAGGACATTGCCGCCGCACCGTTCCAGCGTCACACCGGCAAATGCATCGTCCCCGACCTCTTTCACGCTGTCGGGTAAGACGATCTCTTTCAGTGCCGTACACCCTTCAAAGGCGCCCCTGCCGATCCTTTCCAACCCTTCCGGAAGAATTACTTTGGTCAGTGATGAAAGATTCCGGCAGGCCTCTTCTCCAATGGCTTTTGTCCCCGGCCGCACCACCAGTTCCGGGGCATCTCCGCTGCAGCGGAGCAATACACCGCCCACGTACAGTGCCCCCGGCGGCTGTGCCGCCAGCCACGGCGTTTCCTCAAAGGCCGACACTTCCACTGCGAGCAGGGTGTCTGGCAAACAGATGTCCCGCAAATGAGTGCAGCGGGCAAAGGCGCGTCCCGCAATGGATCGTACACTGTCGGAGATCACGACCCGCTCGACGGTCTGATTACCCTCGAAAGCACCGAGACGGTTCCAACCATGCGGTACCGGAAAGGAGGTAATGGCCCGCACCCCGTCGGGAACGATGACTTCTTTGTCGTGCCCCCGATAACGTGTCAGCACACCGTCCGCAATCACGAAATCCGTGTTCTGCTGCTGGATGACCCCGGTAGATTGAAACTGCAGACAGTGCGGTGATTCCATGCATACCAGTTCGGCCGCGCTGCCGGTATAGCCGTATACCCGGATGTGCCGGCCAAACGGAAATGGATCGTGTCCGATGGTTTCCACGCTGGGCGGAATGGTTGCGGTCTGCAGCGCATCACAATGGTACAAAACCTGTGGTGGCAGACTTTTCAGACTGGAGGGGAATGTCACATGACGCAGCCCAAGGGCATCGGCGAATGCATCCGGGTCAATGGCAATGACTCCGTCCGGAACGGTCAGATCCGCCGATTTACCCGCATCAAACAGAATGCCGCCGAGGATCACGACGCCATGAGTATCTGCCAGCCCGGTACATCCGCCGAATGCGCCACTTTCCACGGTTACTCCGGGCGGGAGGTACACATGGTGCAGATGATCACAGCCGAAAAAGGCCCGTTCGCCGATGAATTTCAGCGTAGATGGCAACGTTACCCGTTCAAGACGCTCGCACCGGTAAAATGCCCATGCCCCGATTTCAGTCACGCCCTCCGGGATGGTCACTGCGGTGATGGTTTTCCGGTGTGCAATCTGCGCCGAGGTGGGATGGCTGTAAATGGAATATGCGGCCATGCATTCCTCGCCGATGACCGTTACGGCATCCTTGCCGACAATGGACGGCACCTCAATTTCCGTATCGAATCCTTTGTAGGAATTCAGGCGTAAGGTTCCGTCCGCCTGCTTTTTCATATTCCATTCTTTTTTCAGTTGGGCCGGCTTCCTGGGTTCATCCATCGGCGCGTTCCTCCTCAAACGGGATGTGTTCCTTCTGCGCATAGTCTTGCGCATAGCTGCCTGCAGGTGCGCAGATCGTCAGCTGTTTGCAGTCCAGAAATGCAAACGGATGTATGGCGGTGAGGCTGGACGGCATCCGGATCCGGCGTAAATTGTTCATGCTATAAAACGCACACCAGTGTATTTCCTCCACACCATCCGCCAAAGTTACCTGCGTCAGTGCGTTGCATCCGATAAATGTGTCCCGGCCGATGCGTTTCACACTCCCCGGAATCGTGACCGAAGTCACTGTCTCGTGTCCTTGGAATGCGTCGGGCATGATCTCCGTTACCCCGTCCGGGACGGTCACATCCGTTTCCGTGCCACAATATGCGAACAGCCGGTTTTGCAGGATAACAAAGCCGCGGTCATCCTGCAGCATGGTGCAGCCCTTGAATGCGCCCTGCCCGATCATCGGAAACGCTGCGGGAAAAGTCAGCCGTGCCAGTGACGCACAGGCATAAAATGCATGACCGTCAATTTCCGTCACGCTGGACGGCAGTTCAAGGTGCGTCAGCCGGTCGCAATACAGAAACGCATAAGATCCGATCCGGGTCAGCCGGGCGGGCAGCTTTACTTCGGTCAGATTCCGGCAATTCGCAAACATCGCCTTCGGGAGTTCCGTCATGCCATCCGGCAAATTCACTTCGGTCAGCTTTGCACAATCCCGGAATGCGGCATCACCGATTTCTGTCACGCTGTCCGGCAATGCTGCCTCGGTCAGGCTGCCGCATCCGGCAAAGGCCCGATCCCCGATGGAAGTGATGCCCGGTTCGACCTGTATCGACCGGAGGGTTTCCGATCCCGCAAAGATCTCCGGCCCAATGGCGGTAACGGCCTTGCGCCCGATCCGCGCCGGGACGATGATGTGTTTGCTGTCCCCTTTGTACCCGGTGATCTGCAATGTGCCATCCACCTGCTTTTCCCACGACCACAACGCTTTCATATCCTCTTTGTTGTATGGATTGCAGTTCAATGCCCTCTGCAGCTGTCGTTCCATGTCTTCCGCAGTAAAGTGCTTTTCCTTCCACTCCAGCAAAAACGCAGTACACTGGAAGGCATTGGCGGCCAGTGCCGGATTCAGATATTCCTGCTCAAAAACCGCTAATGTAACTTTACCGTGCGCCAGCCAGAACGCAATGGCTGTCACCTCATCCCGTTCCAGTATTTCCGGCATCAGCTTTCTGCGTTGCCGCATAGCATAACGACAATATTGCGCATAATCTGCATTTTGCTCATAGCGGGCAGGATCCGCCAAAAAGCCGCGGATGGCCGCCTGTCGCAGTTCTGCGTCCTTAAAAAACGACCACGGCAGACGCGGTGCAATCAGATACCGGACACCGTAAAAAGAATCGGGATAAACCTCCGGACAGCCCTCCACCTCGATTTGCACCGTCGTGTTTTTTTCCATATAACCAAATACGCCATGCCCGATACGGGTGACTTGCTCCGGTATTGTGATCCGTCTCCTATAGTCAGAGATCGATAGTGCCTGGCACAATGCACCATCTCCAAGGCGCGTGATACCGTCTGGAATGATGATATGTGGTTTTTCGCTGAAACACTCGTACAGCGTATCCCGCACGATTACATAACCATCTGCATTTGCCAGCCTGTCACACCCCGAAAAAGTGCCGATCCCGATGCGCTGGACCGTGTCCGGGATACAGATTTGCCCCAGCATGTTCTGATCACAAAACGCACTGTTTCCAATTTGCACGACTCCATCCGGGATGGTCACACTCCTTGCTTCTCCGATATAGTCGTGCAAAACATGATTTACGATGATCATATCATTTTTATCTGCCAAGGCACGGCAATTGACAAAGGCCGTGTCACTGTCCGTGATATGTGCGGGAAGTTGGAGTTCCTTCAATGCGCGGCAGTTGAGGAAGGCAAATGTGCCAAGGTGTATCAGACTGTCTGGCAGGTGTACACGGGTCAGGCGGTCGCAGTTCAGGAACGCCATCTCGCCGATGTGTGTCAACCCGTCGGGAAAGTTCACCTGCTCCAGCTCGGTGCAATCTTCAAATGCCCGTTCATGGATGATTGTGACACCTTCTGGCAGGATCACGGTGCGAAGTTCCCGGAGTCTGCGGAATGCCCATCTGCCGATCTCGGTCACACCGTCGGGGATCTTCACATCTTTGGCCCGTGTTCTGCAGCACCGGATCAGCCGCCCTTCCTCAATGATAAAATCCGTTGTATCGTACATGATCACCCCTCCGTTTTCGTCGCATCCTCTGTCTCACGGAACGGGAGGTTCCGTTCTCTGGCATAGGATGCCGCATAACTGCCCGCCGCGCCGTAAATCTGCAGATGATCGCAATCCACAAATGCACCGTACAAAATATCTTCCACCGACGGCGGAATGTCTGCGCGGCGAAGCGCCTCGCACCATGCGAATGTAAACGCACGGATGATCGTCACCCCCGGCGGGATCTTTACGGATTTCAACGCCGTACAGCCCGAAAAGACATATTCGCCAAGCGTCGAAAGTCCCTCCGGCAGATGCACCGACGCCAGATTTTCGCAATCCCCGAATGCCGCATTGCCCAGCGATGTGACGCTGTCCGGCAGATGTACCTCCGTCAGCCGGATGCATTCTGCGAATGCACCCGATCCGATTGCGGTTATTCCGTCCGCCATGCATATGGTTTTCAGATTTTTGCACCGGCGGAACGCTTCCTCGCCCACGGATACTATCGTGTCGGGCAGGGTCACGGCGGTGATGCGGAGATTTCCCCGGAATGCGCCGCTTCCGATGATCCGGACGGACTTCGGAAGCGTCACGCTGCGTTCCTGCCCGCAATAGTCGTACAGCCCATCCCGTACAATGACAAAGCCCGATGCGTCTGCCAACCCCCGGCATCCCCGGAATGCGGCATCTCCGATTTCGGTCACGCTGTCCGGCAAAAAGATTTCCGTCAGCCCGGCGCAATCCTTGAACGCACAGGTCCCGATGGACACGATGCCTTCCGGAATCTGTACGGAGACAATCCGCTGCAGCACCTCCCGCCGCGCACGGGGCTTGGGTGTACCGCCCCGGTTTTCCGGCGCAAACAGGTATTCGTCCAGCGCCGTCACCATCTTCCGGCCGATCCGTTCCGGCACCTGTATACTCGTCTCCGTCCCCTTGTAGGAGGTCAGCATCAGCGTACCATCGGGCCGTGCCTGGAACGACCACTGTTTTTTCATATTCTCCGTGCTGCAAGGGTCTTCCATCAATTCCTGCTCCAGCTGCAGTTCGAAGCCCTCCGGCATCCCTCGTTCTGCCTGCCAGTTCAGCAAAAAAGCCATGCAGTTATATGCCCCGGCCGCCATCGCCGGGGTCAGGTAATCGGCATCAAAATTGGCCGAAGTGATTTTCTTTTGCTGCCCGTAAAAAGCCACCGCGGGCACCAGATCTTCCAGAAATACCTCCGGCAGCAGTTTCTTGCGTTGGCTGGCGGCATATTTGCAATATTCCGCCCATGATGCACGATGCCGGTAGCACTCCGGATCCTGCAAAAAGCCCCGCATCGCCGCGCGCTTGTTTTCCGGCGTACTGAAATATGACAGCGGCAGCCCCGGCACCGCGACGCCATGCACACCATCAAAGGCACCGCGCTCCACCGTACCTTCCCCGGACCATCGGATGTTCAGCTTTTCGCACCGGGCAAAGGCACCGCTGCCGATCCGGGTCACATCGGCCGGAACATCCAATCGTTCCAGCGCAGTGCAATGATAAAAAGCGTGTACACCGATCTCCGACAGCCCGTCGGGCAGATGCAGTACCTCCAATGCATCGCATTCCGCAAAGGCATATGCCCCGATGTGCGTCAGCCCCTCCGGCAGGACGACCTCGGTCAGATTTTTGCATTGAGCAAAAGCCTCCGCACCGATGTGCTTTGTCCCATGGCCCAGCGTCACCCGCCGGAGGACTTTACAGCCCTTGAATGCCTCACCGGAAAGTCCGGTCACGCTGTCGGGCAGGCTGACCGCATCCTTTTTGCCGCAGTAATCGTATACTATACTGCCTGCGATGACCAATCCCTGCCGGTCCGCCAGCTTTTCACACCCCTTAAAGGCCTTGTCCCCCGCAAAACCTGCGGCAGGCAGGGTCACGTGGCTGAGACTCCGGCAGCCAAGAAACAATTCGTGCCCCACATCGGTCAACCGGTCCGGCAATGCCGCGTGCTGCAGTTTCGGGCAGTATGCAAATGCACGGGCGGCAATGTGCGTCACATCGGACGGAATGGTCACGCTTTCCAGATTTTCGCAGTTCCAGAAAGCCTGATAGCCGATCTCCGTGACTCCTTGCGGCAGTTCCACGGACACCAGTTCCCGGCAAAGCGCAAAGGCCTCTTTTCCGATCTGCCGTACCCCGGCAGGCACTACGGCCCGTTTGCCGTGGCCGATGTAGCATTCCAGGACACCGTTTTTGATGATAAAATCGTTTGCTGTGTTCATGTGCCCTCCCTGTTCTGATGCACTCAGCGGACCCGGAACGCAATCCGGTGCTGGATGGCAAAGGTTTCTGCGTCGCTGCCCGCAGGCGCATGAATGATCAGCTGCCTGCACCCCGAAAATGCGTTCGGGGCCAGCGGCTGCTTTGCGGACAAAATTGTCACATCGGTCAATGCCGTACAATCGGCAAACATCCGGGTGGAAATGCATCGGAGGCTTGCGGGAATGGTCAGCTGCCGCAGCCGTTCACATTTGCTGAAGAGGTGCGCGTCAACCTCCAGCAGACCGTCCGGCAAGTGAATCTCCGTCAGCGCGATACAGCCCTCAAAAGCGCGCCGCCCGATTTCGGCCAGGCTGTCCGGCAAACGGATCTGAGCCAGATCAATGCAATCGTAAAATGCCCACGCGCCGATCCGGGTGATGCCGTCCGGCAGGTACACTGAGCGGATGAATATCCCTGTGCGCACTTTCGTTCCTTTGGCGTTGAATGCGTGTTCCCCGATTTCCGTCACAAAACGATGCCCGATGCGCGCCGGTACGATCACTTCGGTGGAAGTGCCGCAATAGGCAGTGATCCTGAGTGTGCCGTCGTCCAGTTTCTCATACATCCAGTCCTGTTCCCGGACCTCCGGCTCCGGTGCCGTATCGCACCATACCTGTTCAAATTGCGCTCCGATGTCCGGAACCGGCAGGTTCTTCGCCCGCCAATCCAGCAGAAAGGCCGCACAGCCCGATGCACCGCTCTCCGTGGCCATGGTCAGGTACTCGTTGTCAAAATTGTCGGCTGTAATTTTGCCGTTTTCCGCATAAAAGGCCATTGCGGGGACGAGATCCTCCCGCAACACCATCGGCATCAGCTTCCGCCATTGCCGGAGGGCACAGGCGGCATACGCCGGACGCGTCGGGTTGCCGTCATATGCCGGCAATGCCCGCAAAAAGCCCCGCGCTGCCGCATCCTGCTCTTTCGCAGTGGAAAACAGCGAAAACTGTGCGTTGGGTGCGATGACAGCATATGCACCGTCAAACGCATGGTCTGCATCAGCCAACGCACCGGAGAAGCGCACCTCCAGCCGGTCACAGCCTGCAAACGCACAGACCCCGATGGATCTGACCGTATCCGGAACGGTCAGCACGGTCAATGCAGCGCAATCCCGGAACGCCTCGCGTCCGATGCGGGTCAATCCGCTCGGCAGGTCCACGCGCTCGATCCGGCTGCAGTGCGCAAACGCATTGTTGGCGATGGCTGTCACACAAGACGGGACGGTGACATTCGCCGTACTGCCGTCGCAGCGATACAGCACACCGCGCAGAATCAGAAAGCCTGCTTTGTCAAACAGCTTGCCGCACCCGTAAAATGGATGCAACGGGTTGGTAGCCAGATCATGCGGAAGTTCCGCATATGCAGGAACCCGAAGCCGTTCCAGTTCCTCACAATACGCAAAAGCCGCATTGCCAATTTTGAGGATGCTGTCCGGCAAATCCGCTCCGGTCAGCGCAGTACAGCCAGCGAAGGCCTCTGCGCCAATTTCCACCACACCGTACGGCAGCCGCACCTCTTTCAGCTGTACACACCGGGAAAATGCCGATGCACCGATGCATGCCAGTGCCGCCGGAAAATACATTTCACGCAGTGCGGCACACTCGGCAAAGGCCCGCTCCCCAATTTCTGCCACACTGTCCGGCAGCCGGATATGCGCCAGATTTTCGCACATGAAAAAGGCAGAATCTCCGATGCGGGTCAGCCCCTCCGGCAGAACGACCTCGGTCAGCTCCACATGCCGTTCAAACGACTGTGCGCCAAGAGCGGTAATATGATCGGGAACGACGACGCGGTGCGATTTCCCGTGATAGCTGTACAGCACGTCCCGCACAATGACAAAGCCATCGCCCCCCTGCATCCGTTTACATCGGCGGAATGCCCCCTCGCCGATTTTCTTCACTCCGTCGGGGATCCGCTTTACCTGCAGGCAGACACAATTTTCAAAGGCCCATGCGCCGATCTCCGTCACGCTTTCGGGAAGTTCCGTGATTTGCAGATTTCCACAGGAGGCAAACGCCGACGGGCCGATGTATGTCAGCCCCGCGGGCAGACGGACATCTGTCAGACGCCAGCATTGGGCAAATGCCGCCTCCTCGATCCGGGTCACACTGTCCGGCAGCGTCACGCTGTGCAGGTTCCTGCATCCGCCAAAAGCCTGTTTGCCGATCACGGTCACGCCGTCGGGTACCACAACTGCGCCTCCGCCGTTGTATTCTTTCAGAACACCGTTTTCAATGGTAAAATAATTGCTGATGCTCATACGCTTCCTCCCCTGTTATCATGACGCGTCCGGTTGCCGCCCTGTATGCGATGCCCGATACGTTCCGTCCGTTTATGCCCCTTCCGTCGCAAAGGGAATGCCTTCTTTTTCTGCATATGTCTCCGCGCAGCTGCCCGGAGTACCATGCAAGATCAGCTGTCCGCAATTGCGGAAGGCCGTATTGCCGATATACGTCACTCCGTCGGGAATCGTCACATCGGTCAGACGCTCGCAATCTTCAAAGGCCGCATTGCCGATGCGCCGCAAACTGCTCGGCAGTGCAAGCCGCTCCAGTGCAGTACAGCCGTAAAATGCATAGCGGTTCATCTCCGTCAGACCTGCGGGCAGCGCAATCTCGGTCAGCGCCGTGCAGTTGGAAAACGCCCATCCGTCGATGTACATCAGCCCCTCCGGGAACCGGATCTCCTGCAAGGCGGTGCATTCTGAAAATGCGCCCATTTCAATGGTGCACAGCCCTTCCGGCAGCGTTACACGCTGCAGTGCCATACACCCGTCGAATGCATACCCGGACAGTACCGCAATATCGTCTGGCAGGATGATCTCCGTCAACCCGATGCACCGCCGGAACGCCGCCCGACCGATCGAACTGATACTGGACGGCAGGTCCACGCACTGCAATGCTTCGCAGCCCTCAAACGCCGAATTACCGATGTACCGGACACCATGCGGAACGACGACGGAACGGATGTTTTTCAGA
>JAFTRF010000156.1 GCA_017462405.1 Clostridia bacterium
ATCGCGGTACCACACGGCGTAGTCCTCATCCTTGATCTGGATAACGGGTGCTTCCACGTCAAACGGCAGCGGATCTTCGATCTCGTCGTACTCTACATGGTCGTTGCCGTAGTCAAAAGCAATATCGCACCGGCGGTTGGAGGTGCGGACGATTTTGTGAATCATCAGCTTGTTTTCATCGTATTCGCGCTGGAAACGGTTGAGGATCACGATTTCGCAGCTCTGCAGTTTATCCACCATCAGACCGCGCATATTGGCGTTGTAGTTCAGGAAGGTTGCCGCATCGGCGAACATGAACTCCTGATACACCGACCAGTTATCGGGCATATTCTGGTACAGGGAATCCAGCATCCACATACCATTATATTCCACAAGCACCCGGCGGGCTTTGTGCTTTTTCAGCAGGTTCTGCAGATTCTCACGATTGAGATCACTCTCATTTTCGAGAACTTCAATGAATACCGACGGAGACGCAAACTTCTCCGGCTCGTATTCCTCTACACCCTCTTCGCACAGCAGCAGCAGGGTCTTTTCGTTGCGGCCGTTGAAACGCTTGTCCTCCAGCGTTTCCTGAATGAACATGGTCTTACCGGCTTCCAGAAAGCCAGTGAACAAATATACCGGAATTTCCATTATTTTTCCGCCTTTCCGGATCACATACCGAACAGCGCGCGGATGGCCTGCTCGTTGATCTTGGAGCCAATGACGCACAGGCGGCCGATCACATCGGCACCGCCAAAGCGCACGTCTGCTTCACCGGGCACATAGTCAAAGTGGATCCACTGACCGTCTGCACCGGCTACAATGCCCTTTGCACGCAGGATCATGCCGTACTGCGCATCGTCAGACAGGGCCTCCAGTGCGTGAACGATGGCATCGCGGGTGAACTTGCGGGTCGTCTCGGTGCCCCAGCTGGTGAACACTTCGTCGGCATGGTGATGGTGGTGGTCGTGACCGCAGCAGCACTCGCCGTCGTGGTCATGATGGTGGTGATGCTCATGGTCATGGTCGTGGCAATGGCATTCTTCATCGTGATCGTGGTGATGATGTTCGTGTTCGTGCTCATGGCAGTGGCACTCTTCATCATGATCGTGGTGGTGATGATGTTCGTGCTCATGGGCACACTCAGGGCAATCGCAATCCTCATCGTGGTCGTGATGATGGTGATGCTCATGACAATGGCATTCTTCATCGTCATGGTGGTGATGGTGATGATGCTCATGCTCGTGATGCAGCTTTTCCAGTTCAGCGGCCAGCGTGGACTTGTGCTCCATAGCGGCCAGAATCTGCGCACCGCTGAGCTGATCCCACGGCGTGGTGATGATGGTTGCCTTTTCATTGTGCTCCCGCAGCAGGGCGACACAGGCATTCAGCTTGTCCTCTTTCATCTTGTCCGTACGGCTGAGGACGATGGAGTTTGCGTATTCCACCTGATTATTGAAGAATTCGCCGAAATTCTTCATGTACATCTTGCACTTGTTGGCATCCACCACCGTGGTGAAGCTATTCAGCTGTACGGTGTCCATGTGCAGGCCTTCCACAGCGGCGATCACGTCGCTGAGCTTGCCCACACCGGAGGGCTCAATGAGGATGCGGTCCGGCGCAAAGCGATCCATGACCTGCTTCAGCGCTTCGCCAAAATCGCCCACCAGACTGCAGCAGATGCAGCCGGAGTTCATTTCGGTAATTTCGATGCCGGCTTCCTTCAAAAAACCGCCGTCGATGCAGATCTCACCGAATTCGTTCTCGATCAGCACCAGCTTTTCGCCCGCAAAGGCCTCTTTGATCAGCTTCTTGATCAAGGTCGTCTTGCCGGCACCCAAAAAGCCGGAAAAAATATCAATCTTTGTCATAGTAATGCTTCCTTTCTGTCCGGAAAATCTTTCTGACATTCATACCGTACATTATTATATGCTTAATTTTCCAAAGGTGCAAGGGCCAAATGCCTGTTTTTGTCCAAAAGAAGCCGTATCCCGGAAATTTACAAATCCATCGGATATGGCTTGCGTTTTCTCCTGCACAGTGCTATAATGCAGCTATCAGGCGGTCAGCCAACAAAGGAGTAACTAATTATGGACAAACAGATCACCGCCGTGCTGGTCGGTGCCGGAAACCGGGCCGACGTATATGCACGGACATCTTTTGCACATCCGGAAAAACTGAAAATTGTCGGGATCGTGGATCCTGACCCCGTCCGACGAAAGCTGATGGGCGACCGGTACAACGTACCGGAAACGAATCGTTTCGCCTGCGTGGAGGATTTTGTGCAACGGGATCGTTTTGCAGATTGTGTGATCAATGGCACGATGGATCATCTGCACATTGCGACCTCCGTTCCGGTACTGGACAAGGGCTATCATCTGCTGCTGGAAAAGCCCTTCGCCGTCAATGAAGCCGAAGTCGAAACGCTGACAGAGGCGGCTCGCCGCAACGACCGGAAAGTAGTCATCGGTCATGTATTGCGCTACACTTCCTTTTATAAAGCCATCAAACAGCATCTGCTCAACGGCGACCTCGGCCGGATCATTTCCATTGAGATGTGTGAGCACGTCAATTACTTTCATATGGCCACTTCCTATGTCCGGGGCAAATGGCGCTCGGAGAAACTGTGTTTTGCTCCCATGCTGCTGGCCAAAAGCTGCCACGATGTGGACATCATGATGTGGCTGATGAACGATACGACCCCTGCCCTGCTGTCCAGCTTCGGCGGAGACTTCCAGTACGGGCCCGACCGCAAACCTCCGCAGGCCGGTACGCGCTGTATGGTGGATTGTCCGCTGGAGCAGGAATGCAGCTATGCTGCCCGGAATGCCTATCTTTCCTGTAACCGCTGGCCGGCCTATGTCTGGCGTTGTCTGGATGGCGCACCCGATCAAAGTATGGAGCGCAAGGAGCATTCGCTGAAAACCGACAATCCCTACGGACGCTGTGTATGGGATTTTGAGCGGGACGGCAACGTAGACCATCAGACTGTGATGGTGCAGTTCCGCAGCGGCGCCACCGGCACGTTCAGCATGATCGGCGGCAGTGCCCGGTCGGAGCGCAACATTCACATCATCGGCACCAAGGGCGAACTGAAGGGCACCTTTGAGGATTCTTCCTATACCCTGCGGCTGCGCACGCCGGAAAAAAGCAGTGGCTATACCGACCGCTTCATTGATCTGAAGATTTCCGGCGATAAAACCGGTGAAAAAGGCGGTCACGGTGACGGCGACCGGAATCTGGTGCTGGATTTCATTGATTATCTCAACGGTCATGCCCCCACAGTGTCCTGCACCACGCTGGAAGACTCGCGGATCAGTCATCTGGTCGTCTTCAAGGCCATGGAGGCGATGTACACCGGTTCTGTTGTGACACTGGACCTGCAGTAAATATCAGTATAAGTATAATCCCCCGATGCAGGAGGAGCCCGGTACGGGCACGCGTCTCTGCATCGGGGGATCGTTTTTTCAGAACCCGTATCAGCTGAACAGATCCTTGATGGTATTGAAGAAGCCCTTACGCTTCTGATAGTTCTTGTCGTTGGAAATCTCATCCAGCTTGCGCAGGATTTCCTTCTGCTTTTCAGACAGATTCTACGGTACTTCCACGACTACCTGTACGTACTGGTCGCCACGGGTCCGGCTGTTGACGGAGGCGATGCCCTTGCCCTTCAGACGGAATGTATCTCCGGGCTGGGTACCCTCATGAATCCGGTAGCTGACCTTGCCGTCCAGCGTAGGCACAACAATCTCTGCACCCAGTGCGGCCTGCGTAAAGGTAATCGGCACCTCGCAGAACACATCATTGCCACGGCGTTCAAACAACGGATGCGGCCGTACATTGATGCCGACGATCAGATTTCCGGCCGGGCCGCCGTTGCTGCCGGCATTGCCGTGGTTGGGGATGGAAATCATCTGGCCATCTGCGATGCCTGCGGGAATGTTGATTTCGACCTTGCGGGAACGGCGCACACGCCCGGCGCCGGAGCAGGTACGGCACGGCTTTTCGATGATTTTGCCCGTACCGTGGCACTTGTCACAAGCGGCCTGCGTCTGGATATTGCCAAACGGGGTACGCTGGCTGACAACCACCTGACCGGAACCGCCGCAAGCGGTACAGGTCTTGGGGGTGGTGCCTTTTTCAGCACCGGAGCCGCCACATTCCGTACATGCATCCACGCAGGTATACGAAACGGTCTTTTTGCAGCCCTTGGCAGCTTCCTCAAAGGAGATGGTCACCTGCGCCTCGGTATCGCTGCCGCGGCGGGGTGCATTGCTGCGGACACGGCTGCCGGTACCACCAAAGCCGCCGAAGCCGCCGCCAAAAATGCTGCCGAAAATATCCTCCAGATCGATACCGCCGGGATACGCGCCGCCATAGCTGCCGCCTGCACCCGCGCCGAAGTTGGGGTCTACACCGGCATGGCCGAACTGGTCATAACGGGCGCGCTTTTCCTTATCGGACAACACCTCATAGGCCTCGTTGACCTCTTTGAATTTCTGCTCTGCCGTGGTATCGCCGGGATTCAGATCCGGGTGATATTTCTTTGCCAGCGAGCGGTATGCCTTTTTGATCTGCTCGTCGGTTGCGTCACGAGCCACGCCCATGACCTCATAATAATCGCGTTTATCTGCCAACGGTATCACTCCCTTATATCACAATGCGCAGACGGGAAAATTCCCCGTCTGCGTGTGTGATTCAAGCTTTGAAATTATTTGTCGTCTACGTCGGTGAAGTCTGCGTCGTACACATCGCCCTGTGCGGCAGATGCGTTGTCAGCGGGACCGTAGTTTGCACCGGCTGCACCGGCCGCACCCTGGGTCTGCTTCATCACGTTCTCGTATGCGGCATAGAATGCATTCTTCAGGTCCTCGGAGGTGCTGTTGATACGATCCATGTCGTCGCCCTTCAGTGCTTCCTTGGCGGCATCCAGCTTGGACTGGATGTTGGCCTTTTCGTCTGCGGGGATCTTGTCGCCCAGGTCTTCCAGCGACTTCTCGGTGGAGAATACCAGGCTCTCTGCCGCGTTGCGGGCATCCACGGCCTCGCGGCGCTTCTTGTCTTCCTCGGCATACTGCTCGGCCTCGCGCACAGCCTTCTCCACTTCCTCCTTGCTCATGTTGGTGTTGGAGGTGATGGTGATGCTCTGCTCCTTGCCGGTGCCCAGTTCCTTGGCAGATACGTGTACGATACCGTTGGAGTCGATGTCGAAGGTTACTTCGATCTGCGGCACACCGCGGCGGGCTGCCGGAATGCCGTCCAGATGGAACATACCCAGCGTCTTGTTGTCCTTGGCGAATTCGCGCTCACCCTGCAGCACGTGCACCTCAACGGAGGTCTGACCGTCGGCAGCGGTGGTGAAGATCTGGCTCTTCTTGGTGGGGATGGTGGTGTTGCGCTCGATGATACGGGTGGTTACGCCGCCCATGGTCTCAACGCCCAGAGACAGAGGGGTAACGTCCAGCAGCAGCAGGCCTTCCACTTCACCGCCCAGCACACCGGCCTGCAGTGCAGCACCGATGGCTACGCACTCGTCGGGGTTGATGCCCTTGAAGGGATCCTTGCC
>JAFTRF010000157.1 GCA_017462405.1 Clostridia bacterium
GGGAATGGTGCCCGGAATCACCCTTTTTCCGTTCTGCAGAACCGTCTGCTGATTGGACACAGCGGCCAGATTATTGATCAGATTGTCCGACCGGTGATTGATCGCAAAAATGGCGTACGTAAGCACCGACTGGTTCATGTCCAGTGAAACAACGATGTCTTTTTCCTTGTCCAAGTAAAACTTTCCAAAATAACTCATACGATTTCACCTGCATTTTTGTCAGATTGGGATGTGCAGAGCAGCGGCAGGACACCCTTCTGCTGCTTCTGATTCTATTTTACCACATTTATAAAAAAAAGACAGAGGAAAAGTCCTTTCTTTGCATATTTATTTTGGAAAACGAAGATTTTCTGACGCAAAAAAAGCCTTTGGAGGCTGCTCCAAAGGCTTTCTGAATATTGATTGGATTACTGATCGTCACCGAAATCGGCAGCATAGGCTGCAGCCAGCTTTTCGGGCCAATCGGATACCGGCTCCAGTCTGCCGGTGAAGAAGCGGAGCGTCTTCGGCTCGTGTACGAAGCGCAGACCGCCGATCAGATCTCTGTGGTCATACAGCCACTTCACACGGTCGATCACGTACTCCGTCTGGGACAGCGTAAACACGCGTCTCGGAAATGCCAGACGCACCATCTCGACCGAAGCGATGCGCTCGCTGCCATCCGGATTGCGCTCCTCGGACAGCGTGCCTCTTTCCATACCGCGGATACCGCCGCAGATGTACAGTGCGGCCGTCAATGCACCGGCCGGATATTCCTCGGACGGAATGTGTGCGACCATTTCCTTGGCGTTGATGTGTGCGCCAAGACCGCCACCGGGGGTAATCATCGGAATGCCATAAGCATCCAGATAATTCACGCAATGCTTGATGAACTGCGGGCCCTGAGAAATCACGTCGAAATCCATCGTTTCCTCAAAGCCGACGATCATTGCTTCCATTTCCTTGACCGACATACCGCCGTAGGTCAGAAAGCCCTCGTACAGCGTGATGTAGTCTTCCATTGCGTGGAACAGCTTTTCGTCGCGGACCAGAATGCCGCCGCCACGGCTGAAGCCGAACTTTCGTGCAGAGAAGTAAATGACGTCGAACAGATCTGCAATCATCCGGGTGATCTCACGGATGGACTTGTCCTTCATCGACTCCTCGCGCACCTTGATGAAATACAGGTTGTCCTGCAGCAGCGAAGCATCCAGCACCGTAACGATGCCGTAGGACTTCGCCAGCTCGGTGACTGCCTTCATGTTTTCATAGGAAATGGGCTGACCGCCGATCAGATTGGTGCCGGCCTCGATGCGGATGTACGGGATGTTGTCTGCGCCTTCCTTTTCGATGCAGGCCTTTACCTTATCCAGATCGATGTTACCCTTGAACGGCAGGGTGCTTTTTGCAATGAGGCCCTCGTCTTTGACCAGTTCCTCCACACGGCCGCCCAGCTGGGTGATGTGCGCCTTGGAGGTGGTGAAGTGGTAGTTCATGATGACACAGCTGCCCGGCTTGATGAAGTGGCGGGCAATGATGTGCTCACAGGCACGGCCCTGATGGGTCGGCAGCAGGTTGCCGATGCCGAAGATTTCCTCCAGCTTGTCGCGCATACGATAAAACGTCTCGCTTCCGGCGTATGCATCATCGGCGCGGAGCATCGCGGACTGCATCTCGTCGCTCATGGCATTCACGCCCGAATCGGTCAGCATATCCATAAAAATATCGCCGTTGTGCAGCAGGAAGGTATTGAATCCGGCTTCCTTGATCTTGGTCAGGCGTTCTTTGACAGGCAGGAGGTTCAGCTTCTGCACGATCTTCACCTTGTGCATTTCCATAGGCAGGGGATCGCGCTTGTAAAATTTAATTTCCGGCATTTCCATTACTCCAATTTTTTCATTTTAGTGCGACATTCCAACGTGCCGTCACAAACCTGCTTTATTGTACATCAAAATACAGCATTCGTCAAATTGATGGTTTCGATAATAACCATTGATTATTTCGATGGTGTATGCTATGATAGAACTGAACATAAAAGGAGTGTCTGAAGCATGGAAATACGATGTCTGAATACATTTATACAGGTCGCTGAACGGGGTAGTTTCACCCGCGCCGCCGAAGCATTGAATTACACGCAATCCACCGTCTCCTCGCAGATCAAGCACCTTGAGACGGAGTTGAATACGCAACTGTTTGAGCGCATCAACCATACGGTCACGCTGACCGATACGGGACGCGCATTGCTCGTCCGGGCACACCAGATCCTCACTCTGGTGGACGAGGTGCGGACTGCATCCGGTGATGAAAGCGTTTCCAATGAGCCGGTCCGCTTCGCAATGGCGCCCTCTGTATGCAGCGTCATGATGGGAAAAACCTATCTGACATTTCACAAAATGTTCCCCCATGTACTCGTGAAAATTCTGGAAGCCGACACCGAGCGTATGCTGGAAATGCTCAATCAAAACGACGTGGACCTCGTCTTTCTGGTTGACCGGCGCGAATTTCACAGCGATTACATCGTCGCTTCCGAGAAAAAAGAAGCGGTGCATTTTGTAGTCCGGCACGACTCGGAACTGTGCAGCAAGAAAAATCTCCGCATTGAGGATCTGCTGCAATATCCGTTTTTCCTTTCGGAAAAGGGCATCAGTTACCGCAGAATCTTTGACGAACGGCTTGCGGAACGCAACTTGACCGTGACGCCTATGGTTGAAATGGGAAACGCACAGCTTCTGCTTGAACTGGTCGAGCTGGGCGGCGGCATTTCTTTGCTGCCGGATTATGTGACACGGAAAAGTCATCGGGAAGGCAAGATCCGCTATCTGGACGTAGAACAGTTTGAAATCGAAATCTGGCGGCAGCTGATCTACCACAAAAACAAGTGGGTATCGCCGGCGATGCGCAAGGTGATTGATTATTGTTCGGAGGTGTCTGAAAACCAGCTGTAATGCGCTTGCTGCTCCGCTGTTCCGGATACAGATGAAATACACACATTCCCACAAAAAACCAGTTATAAAATCCTGCACTGCGGTAAAAATAGGACTACGGAAAGAAAATCAGCTCCTCCGGGAGCGGGCAGACTTTCCGGGGGAGCACAATCCGGTGCGCCCCGTCCGGATGATTCACATGATGAACAACACAAGGAGTGCATGACAAAATGGCAAGCAACAATAACAATAATCAGCTGAATGTCCCTGAGGCCCGCGAGGCTATGAACCAGTTCAAGATGCAGGCCGCCAACGAAGTCGGCGTCAACCTGAAGCAGGGCTACAACGGCCACCTGACCTCCCGTGAGGCCGGTTCCATCGGCGGCCAGATGGTGAAGAAGATGGTCGAGAACTACGAGAACTCCGTTGCCAACAACAGCAACAGCAATAACTGATTGCGGAACTGAGCCGCTCCGTTAAAAAGTAAAAATGCCGCGCAGGCAGACCTTTCCCGGTCACGCTTGCGCGGCGTTTTTCATTTGTCGGCTACGGAATGACAGCGTTATCGGGTACGCTCAAAGTGTACGAAGCGGGATCCCTGCCAGGTCAGCAGGCCCATGTCTCCTTCAATGAGCAGGCCGTATTCGCGTCCGGGCAGGTGCAGCTCCATGCGGTCGCCGTTTTCCAGTTCAAACGTGAC
The DNA here is from genome assembly GCA_017462405.1 of Clostridia bacterium. GTDB lineage: Bacteria > Bacillota > Clostridia > Oscillospirales > Acutalibacteraceae > RGIG4076. The sequence continues at coordinate 3,604 of JAFTRF010000157.1, forward strand.
GTAATAGCTGGTGGATGCACGGTGCGTACCGTGGAATGCCTGACGGCGGGACAGCACCCGCACCATCGCCTGCTCCTGTGGAGCGCAGTCATCGGCCTCGATTTGCTGTGCCACGGATTCAAACACACGGTTGACCGTCTGAAACGGGTCACGCATCATATCCCCCATTGTACCGGTCAGCGGGCTTTGCACTCCGCCCATCTGTTGGCTTTGATTCCAGATGCGGTCAAACATCTGCCGGGTCTGCTTCATCTGCCGATGGCTTCGCACGATGGACGCAACGGCCACAACAAAAAATATCAGAATGAAGATGCCCATCAGCACAGGCAAAATAACAGTGATGATGCTCATTGCAATGCTCCTTCGATGCGACTCAGCAATCAGCGACGGTCAAAGGGGTATTCCTCCCGCTCGCTGCTGTAGGTCGGTGCGGCAGAATAGCCGGATGCGGAACGCTCAAAGCTGACAAAGCGGGACCCCTGAAACGTCAGGAAGCCCTCGTCCCCCTCGACCAGCAGACCGTACTCGGAACCCATCAGGTGCAGTTCCATGCGGTCGCCGCTTTCCACCTCAAAGGTAGCGTAGTAGCTGGTATGAATGGAGGAGCTGTGATGATGGTCGTGCATACTGCCGGAGGAACGGCGGATGGATTCCCGCTTGGTCACGACCTTGGCGGGCACACGGATGCGGGGCGAATTGTTGTCTTTCTTCATCTGCTTGAAAATGCTGGTCCATACAAAGATGATCATGCCGAACACGAACACAAACATGACGATGAAGATGATGGGAAACACGCTGAACATAAAATCAAAACCGGAAGGCATCATAAAATTCTCCTTTTACTCAAACTTTTTCGTAGACCGGGATGTTGTCGGTAGCAACGGTGTGCCAGCCGGCGGCAACCGGCTGCTTCGTCCAGTAATCCACCCATGCACCTTCGGGCAGATAGATCCGGCGCTCGGTCTGTGCCGCGGTCATGGGGGCCACGATCAGCTTATCGCAGAAGATGTACTGGTCGTCGATGGCGTAGGTCTCGCGGTCGTGGGTGTAGTCCATGACCAGCGCCCGGACCGGGGGCTTGCCCGTCGCATGATACTGTGCGAAAGCTTCTTTCAGCATCGGCACCAGCTTTTTGCGCTCGTTCAGCAGTACGCGCACTTCATCCTCGCAATCCCAATCCAGCCACGGCGTCCGGGGGCAGTACCACGCGTTGATGAGGCACTGCACGGAGAAGACGTTGCTCTGCAGGCGGCGGATGAAATCGGTCCGGCTGGCAGCGTCACGCACTTCGGGCGTCCACAGCAGACCGGAGAAGCCGGAATTGACCACGCCGCGGATGAAATCGCTGTGGTCATACAGGTCACTGTACAGCACAAACGGATACGATGCCGCCAGGGCACCGGCGTTGCGCACCTCGGACAGCGTGGGGTGTTCGCCCAGTGCCTCCAGAATGGTCTGCATATACAGCGTGCCCATCATGGAGTGGTACTGTTCACCGTCCATGCCGCCGGGGAACTCGGTGCAGTTGGGGAAGCTCCAGTCGTGGACAAAGTCGCTGTTGTCGCATTCGTCCAGTTTGAAGCCGTCTACCCCCTGTTCCACCAGATAGCTCCGGTGATGGTCAGCAAAAATCTTGCGGGCTTCGTCCATGCTCAGGTCAGGAATCAGGCCCTTCCATACTTCATAGTCGCCGCAGTAGGGCGCAATTTCCTTGTAAATGGGCGACGCACCGGCCACAAAAGCGTGCTCCCACAGGTTGACGTGCATCCCCATCTCCCGCAGCTGCTTCACGACGCGGCTGCCATGCGGGAAGCGCTCGTCGTCCCACACGTAGGAGCAGGCGTAGCTGTTGGACTGCCAGCCGGGCTCCAGACCCATGATGTCGCAGGGGATGTCGTTTTCTTTGAAATATTTCGCCTGTTCAATGACGTCGTCCTCATTGAACTTGGCATAGCAGCGGTACAGGACACCCAGACCCCATTCCGGCACGTCACAGCCTCCGCCGGACATCATATTGTACTGGGCAACGATGTCGGTGATGGTGTCGCCTTCAAAGACGTACACATCCACACCCTTTGCCACCGGGATCTCGATGGACATGAAGGTGTCTTCCTGCAGGCCGCACTTCTTGTACAGGTCTTCTGCCGTGGCAATGATGGTATTATTCGGGATCGCGGGGCGGTTTTTGCTCCGGCTGTAGCCGCAATGCACTTCCGCATAGCGGGCCGTATCGATGTACATACCGTAGCCGTTGGTTGTCACGAAGAACGGCACCGGTGCATGGGAGTCGCCAGTATTGGCAACCGGGTCGGAGTTGGCGCGCAGCTGCAGCTTGTGGCTTTTGTGGTTGAAGCCCTTGAGCTGCAGACCGAAGCCGAAAACTTCCTCGCCGTATTTCAGCGGAATTTCCAGCACACAGCCGCGGGCCGTGGTCTTGAAGGTGAAGTTGGCCGGATCGTAGCGCACGTCGGTTTCCGTGTAACGGAAATCCGGACAATACTTGGACGGTACGATGGTTTCCGGCGTACCGAAAGTGAATTTCTTCATAATAGTTCCTCTGGTATTCTCTTGTATCAATATTACAGGATGCGGACGGCACCGACGGGACGGATCTGCAGGACGTGGCAGGAGCCTGCACCCAGCACAGCTTCCACCATATCGCGGTAGGCCGGGGTCAGCTCACACGGCACGAATGCCTGAATGGTGCCGGCGAAACCGCCGCCATGGACACGCCATGCGCCCTTGCCTTCCAGCATCCGGGCGGTCAGCGCAAGCGTCAGCGGGATGCCCTGCTCGTCCGGGGTCTGGATGCTGTATGCGTTCTGCAGATGCATGGCGGAAGAACGGCCGGAAGCCAGAATTTCCTGCTTGAACGCATCGAAATCGCCTGCGCGGAGCAGGTCGGCCTCCCGTGCAGCACGGTCGTTGTCGTCAAAGAAATGGATGGCGCGCAGCAGTGCACGGTCGCTGACCTTGCCCTTGAGCTGGCCCATATTGGCATAGAATGCATCCTTGTCCACTTCGCGCAGGACCTCCTTGCCGAAGCAGGCGGCTACGCTGCGCATTTCGGCACCGATGGCGGCATAGTCATCGGTCAGGTCGGAGTGGTTGCCCTTGGTATCCACGATCACCAGATCGTGACCGCAGTCGGCAAAGTTGAACGCGACCTTTTCCACCACGGGCTTGGTCGGGTCTTCGAAGTCGATGGCCACGAAGCTGCCCACCGCAGAAGCAGTCTGATCCATCAGGCCGCAGGGCTTGCCGAAATATTCGCGCTCGGCATACTGGGCGATCTGAGCGATGGTGACGGGATCGATCTTGCCGTCATTGTACAGATGATTCAGAATGGTACCGACGAGCACCTCGAACGCTGCCGAAGAAGACAAGCCGGAGCCTTTCAGTACCGAAGAAATGGTGTACGCATCAAAGCCACCGACCTTGTAGCCGCGGCGCAGGAAGCCGCTGCACACACCGCGCACCAGTGCCGGCGAATGGCCCGTCTCTTCGGGATGAATGGACATATCGGTGCTGTCCACATAGTCCGGGGTAAAGCCCTCGGAGATGACGGTGATCATGGCATCGTCCCGCTTATGGGTGATGGCGATCACGTCCAGATTGACACCGGCGGCCAGTACCCGGCCGTGCTGGTGGTCGGTGTGGTTGCCGCCGATTTCGGTGCGGCCGGGCGCACTGAAGATGGCCATGTCGTCACGGGCATCGAATTCCTCGCAGAAGCGGCCCACAGCTTTGATGTATCTCTCCTGCTGGGCCTTGACCCCGACGGCATCGGCGCCGTAAATTTCCGCAAAGCGGGCAGCGGTGGCTTCACTTTCAATGGCATAAATCAGTTCCGGAATGGTTTTCATGATGGCTGATCGTTCCTTTCCTTTGTCTGGTAAATCTTGTACGATACATAATCAATCGCGGAATGCATTTCCGCATTGTTCCAATGTATTATTATATGCGATTTCCGGACAAACCGCAAGGGACAAACGCTCCGTTTTGGGGAAATGTTGTGAAGTTCGGCGTTTCTCCGGGTGACAGGTTGCGTTCGTGCGCAATCCCGGTAGGGGTGGCAATCTGCCGCCCGCAGGATCCATGACTGTGGCGGATTTCTGTCTGTGCGCCACATTTCCGTTTTACGAAACCGTGGTGGATGTGTAATCTCCGGACGGCAGGTTGCCGTCCCGACAGAATGCGGTTCAATCAGGAGTTTGACATTTGCCACAGACCGCGCTATAATAAAGACGAACCATTTCCAAGGAAAGGCGGAAACGAGATGAACAACACCGTATCCATCGTAAAATGTGCGGATTACAGCGAA
>JAFTRF010000158.1 GCA_017462405.1 Clostridia bacterium
TCACTGGCAAGGATGAAGATCACGACCCAGGAGCTGCAGATGCCCAGTTCCACGAAAGCCACGTATGCGGAGCATACCAGCAGCTTGTCAGCGATGGGATCCATGAACTTACCGAAGTCGGTAACCAGATTGTGCTTGCGGGCGATCTGGCCATCCAGCATATCCGTGTAGGATGCGGCGGCGAAGATCAGCAGCGCATACAGGTAGTGGTGCGGCAGGCTATCCCACAGCATGAACACCACAAAGAAGGGGATCATGACGATGCGAAGCAGGGTGAGTTTGTTGGGCAGATTCATAGCGATTTCCTCCGTTTTTGTTTTTATTTTTTCTCTCGGGCAACCAGTTCACCAAGCAGGTCGCAGTCCATGCAGTCGGTGATCTGTACCTGAGCGATTTCACCTGCGTTCAGGGAACGGGTCTTCGCGGTAAAGAAAATATTGCCATCCACTTCCGGTGCATCCCACGGCGTGCGGCCGAAGAAGCTGCCGGCATAGCGGTCATAGCCTTCCACCAGCACCGGCACCGTCTGGCCGATGCGCTCCTCGCACTTACGGGCCATGATGGTCATCTGGGTGTCCATGATGTTCTCCAGACGATCCTGCTTGACCTGTGCGTCTACCTGATCGGGCATCCGGGCGGCCACGGTGTTCTCTTCAGCGGAATAAGCGAAGCAGCCCAGCCGGTCAAACTCCACTTCCTGCACAAATTCGGCCAGTTCCACAAACTGCTCCTCGGTTTCGCCGGGGAAACCGACCATCACCGTCGTGCGCAGTACAATGCCGGGGATCCGTGCCCGCAGCTTGGCCATCAGTGCGGTCAGGCTCTCACGGTCGCCGGGGCGGTTCATCCGCTTCAGAATGTCCTTGTTGCAGTGCTGCAGCGGAACATCCAGATACTTCACGATCTTGTTTTCATTGGCCATCACGTCAATCAACTCATCGGTGATGCTCTCCGGATAGGCATACAGGATGCGGATCCAGTCCAGCCCGTCGATGGCGCACAGCTTCTTCAGCAGTTCGGGCAGCTTACGGGCACCGTACAGGTCCTCGCCGTAACGGGTGGTGTCCTGTGCGATCACGTTCAGTTCACGTACGCCGTTCTTTGCCAGCACTTCGGCTTCTGCCACGATGTCCTCCATCGGGCGGCTACGGAACCGGCCGCGGATCATGGGAATGGCACAATACGTACAGCAATTGTCGCAGCCCTCGGCAATTTTCAGATAAGAGGTGTAGTACGGCGTGGTCTGCACGCGCTCACCGCTCAGCGGCAGCAGGCTCTTGTCCGGGAAAATTTCCGGCTGCTGACCGGCCAGCACCTGTTCCACAATGGAAACAATGTCGCCGTCTGCACCGATGCCAACCACGGCATCCACTTCGGGCAGTTCCTTCTTGATTTCGTGGCGGTAACGCTCCGCCAGACAACCGGTCACGATAATGGCCTTGATGCGCTTTTCTTTTTTCAGCTGCACCAGTTCCAGAATCTCTTCGATGGCCTCGGTCTTGGCATCCTCGATAAAACCGCAGGTGTTCACAATGGCAATGTCGGACATACCGGCTTCGGTCACCAGCTTGTAGCCGGCATTTTTCAGCTTTGCCATCATCATTTCGGCATCCACCCGGTTTTTGGCACAACCAAGGCTGACCATTCCTACTTTCAAACGCATGGGAATTTTCCTTTCTTCCACGCAAGACGCGCACAAGACCGGTCGGTCCTGTGCGGAATTGTCCTGTTTTTTATTTATTCTTCATCCAATGCCATGGCGGCACGGATATCGTCCCAACGGTACCCCATCCGGTACAGGGCGGCAACGGTGCGCCGTCTGCCCTTCTCATCCTGATATTTTCCGGCAAATTTCGTGCGGAGCAGCTCTGCGACGGCTTCCGTCGCATCCGGCGCGAACAGATCGGCGGCTTCTTCGGCTGCCTGCTCAGCAATGTCTGCCGGGATGCCGCGCTGCCGCAGTTCCTGAATCACACGCGAAACCGAAAAATGTTTCAGACGGAACAGATCCGATGCGCATCGGTACGCATACTCCGCATCGTTGAGCAGCCCCAACTCCTGCATCCGGGCAGATGCCGCTTCGGCCGCTTCGGCACCGTATTGTCCGCGGAGTTTTTCCTCCAGCTGTGCGGTGGAATAACTCCGGCTCCCCAGCAACCACAGTGCGTAGCTTTTGGCACGGGTCACATCTGATTCTGCGCACAGCGCACCCCATTGGGCATCGGTGATGTCGTCGCCCACCCGCAGATTCTGCCGGAGCAGCGTCTCCAGGTCGACCTTTCCTGCGGACTGACCGTCAATGTATACTTCCGCCAGCGACTTTCGCCGCGGCTCAATGGCCGTGATCTGCATCAGTCGTCAACGGCAATGTCGATGTTGGTTTTCGGTGCGGCACTGCTCCGGGTGGAGCGGGACTTTGCCGGGGCAGAAGTCGGTGCGGCCGGTGCAGCCGGAGCCGCAGGTGCTTCTGCCGTGGGTGCTGCAGGAGCCGCCGCCGGTTTGGCACCCGGACGGGACTGCATGGCCTCTTCCTTCTGTGCCTTGACCTTATCCCACAGCTTCTTTTCCATTTCGGCCGCAATTTCGGGATGCTCGATCAGGAAATTGCGGGAATTGTCACGGCCCTGTCCCAGACGGATGTCGCCATAGGAGAACCATGCACCGCCCTTCTGGGCAATGTCGTATTTCACCGCCAGATCCAGCAGTTCACCCATACGGCTGATGCCGGTACCGTACAGAATATCAAATTCTGCCTCACGGTACGGAGGTGCTACCTTGTTCTTGACGATCTTGGCACGGGTGCGGGAACCGATCATTTCGCTGCCGTTTTTCAGCGTCTCGGTACGGCGGATGTCGATACGCACGGACGCATAATACTTCAGCGCGTTACCGCCGGTCGTGACTTCGGGGTTGCCGTACACCACGCCCACCTTCAGTCGCAGCTGGTTGATGAAAATCACCACACAGTTGGACTTGGAGATGGCACCGGCCAGCTTACGCATTGCCTGGCTCATCAGACGGGCATGCAGACCTACGTGGGCATCACCCATATCGCCTTCGATCTCAGCGCGAGGCACCAGCGCGGCCACAGAGTCCACAACGATCACGTCGATGGCGCTGGAGTTGGCCAGTGCTTCGGTGATTTCCAGTGCTTCTTCACCGGTATCCGGCTGGGACACCAGCAGGGAATCCAGATCTACGCCCAGTGCACGGGCATATACGGGATCAAGTGCGTGTTCAACGTCGATGAACGCCGCCTGACCGCCGTTCTTCTGACCCTCGGCAATGCAGTGCAGTGCCAGCGTCGTCTTACCGGAGGATTCCGGCCCGAAAATTTCTACGATACGGCCGCGCGGCAAGCCGCCGATACCCAGCGCCATATCCAGCGTCAGGGAGCCGGTCGGGATGGAAGCCACCTCCAGTGCGCGGTTGTCGCCCAGTTTCATGACGGCATCCTTGCCGAACTTCTTTTCAATCGCCGCAAGGGCGTTTTCCAATGCTTTCTGTTTTTCATCTGCCATTTCTGAATCATCCTTTACCACGGAATTTGAACAGCACGTCGTGTCTTTTGTTCTACTGCTATTATAACGGATTTTGTATATAAAAGCAATACATATTTCGTTTCAAACGGCGAAGTGTCCGATAATTCGTTCATTTCATCCAGCTTACGGCGCAATTCCACACACCACACGGCCGATTCCGCTGAAATCCGGTACAATACGCACTTCCATCAGGCCGACTCCCCGGAACCATTGCGCCAGAATATCGCATTGCCCGATGCCGCACTCCACTGCCAGCAATCCGCCGGCATTCAGCTTTTTGCGCCACAGCGTCAGAATCGCACGATAAAAATCCAGTCCATCTGCGCCGCCGTCCAGCGCCAACATCGGCTCGTGCTGCACCTCCCGCTGCAATCCCGGCAAATCTGCCTGCGGGATATACGGCGGATTGGACAAAATCACGTCGGCGTCCGGCAGTGCGTCCACCATTGCCGGGTCCAGAATACTGCCTCGATGCAATTGCACACGCCCTCCGCACAATGCCTCGTTGTTTTTCTGCAGATAGCCCCATGCTTCCGGAGACAGTTCCACCGCAGATACGTCCATACCGGGCAGTTCACAGGCACAGGTCACTGCGATCGCGCCGCTTCCGGCACACAAATCGATCAGATGCCCTTTGCGCTCACCACAAAAAGCAACGGCTTCTTCTACCAGCAGTTCCGTTTCCTCTCTGGGAATCAGTACCCCCGGTCCGACCATAAATTCACGCCCGTAAAACGGCCAGCTTCCCAGCAAATACTGCAGCGGTTCGCCGTCTGCCCGCCGCTGGATCAGCGCGCGGAAAGTCGCCTCCCCCGCCGCACTGCACGGTGTCTCCGCACGGAGCAGCAGATCCGTGCGGTTCATTCCGAATACAGATTCAAACAGCGCCGCCGCATCAAACTCCGGCGCATCGCATCCGGCCTGCGACAGCTGTTTTTTCCCTTGCAAATATAAGGCCCTCGCCTGCATGGTTCCGCCTCCGCTCATGCTTCTTCATTATCTGCGGGCAGTACCGCCTGCAGGGCACGGATGGCCACTTCAATCATATCATCGTCCGGCTCTTGTGTGGTGATACGCTGCAACCACATACCAGGCGCGGCAATGATACGGGTCACGGCATTGTCGTATTTGCCGCACAGCTTGATCAGCTCGTAGCCAATGCCCATCGTCAGCGGCAGCAGCAAAATCCGGATGATCGACCGCAGCAACGGATTGGTTGCCGGAATGAAGAAACCAATGACAATACCCACCAGCAACATCAGAATCAGAAAGCTGGTGCCGCAGCGCGGATGAAGCCGCTTGAATTTTCGTACGTTTTCGACCGTCAGCGCTTCGCCGCTTTCGTAGCAGAAAATCGCCTTGTGTTCTGCACCGTGGTACTGAAATACGCGGTGAATTTCCGGCATCTTCGCTACCGACAGCATATAAATCAGCATAATGATGATGCGGAATACACCTTCGAATACGGAGCGCCAGCCGTCCCCCAAAATGCCGTTGGTCAGACTCTGCAGCACATTGAACAGCAATGCGGGCAGCAGGATAAACAGCCCCACGGCCAGAAATACACCCAATACCATCGCCATGCCGGTCAGGACACTCATCATGTTGTCGCCCAGTTTTGCCCGGAGCCATTTTTCAAAGCGTGTTTCCGGTTCGTTCAGGTCCTCGCCCGCTGCCTCTGCGGAATACATCAGCGCGCCATAGCCGGTCCGGATGGAGCTGATGAACTGAAACATTCCGCGCACCACCGGAATCCGGTAGATGCCCAGGTTATTTATTTTATGTTCAAAATCCTTGGTCTGAATGGTACCGTCCGGCAGCCGCACCGCTGCCGTCGTCCGCTTCGGGCCGCGCATCATAATTCCCTCGATCAGTGCCTGCCCGCCCACGGAAACACATTTATTTTCCCGGCATTCCGCCATATTTTGTTCGCATCCCTTCGTGAAATGTGATATTTTAACGTCGCTTTTTGACGGCGTTGTATGTCATTATAGCACAAATTATCCCCGAAAGGCAATAGTAAAGCGCGATTTCCTGTGAAAAAACGAAAAAGGGTTGCA
>JAFTRF010000159.1 GCA_017462405.1 Clostridia bacterium
GCGCACCACCTCGGAGGCCGACCAGATCCGCACGCCGCCGCCCAAGCCCCCGGCCGCGCCGGTATCGACCGCCCCGGCGTACAAGTCCGGGACGCACAAGGACTTCCAGCAATGCACCATTGAAAGCGACGAAGACTTGCCGTTCTGAGGAGGACAGCCATGAAGCAAAAGAAAATCATGATTATCCGGAAGGACCCCGGCAAAAGTCCGCAGTTGATTCCGGATTTTGAAAACACGCTGGAAAATTTCCAACAAGCAGTGGGCGGGCACATCGAAGCCGTGACTTTTACGGAGGGTGCCGCTGTGATCTGCAACGAAGAAGGCCGCCTGCGGGGTTTGCCGTACAACTGTAAAGTGTTGGGCGTGGGCTTTGTGGGAACGATTCTGATCGTCGGCGTAGACGAAGACGAATTTGCCGACCTGCCGGGCAAGGCGATCCTGTTGCTGCCCCGGCTGCTGAGGTGACGCCATGACGAAAAAAGAACTGTTCCGGGCGCTAGATGACAATAGTCTGGTGGAAGTCGTAGACATTGTTTCCCAATTCGTGTACCCCGGCCACATCATCGCGGTACGGGTTTGCCGGGAAGCGGACGGCACCCGGCGATACGTCCCCGAGGTGGCAGACCCCTGCGGACATTGCATCATGCGTCCCCGGCTGGAGAACGTCCGCATTGCCAAAAGCAGGTAATTCAACAGCACATTTCCCAACAAAAAAACACCGCCGGAAAACCGCATGGGAATGCGGAATTCCGGCCTTGTATTCTATCGTATTAAATCAGCGGAGCCGGAAAGGAGGCGTCCCCATTGAACAAAGAGAAAAAGATCAGATCCGGACCTTTGCTGGAAGCGGAATTCTACCCGGTGTTTGAGTCGGGGCGTCCCTTGCCGGAACGGAGCAAGAAAGAGAAACGCTCCACCAAGGAGCAGGAGAAGTACAACCGCCAGCAGGCCATCAAGAAGATCGTCCGCATGGTCAATGCGAACTTCGACAGCACCGACATCCTCATGCACCCCACCTATGCGGCAGGCAATGCCCCGGCAGACATGGAGCAGGCCCGGAAGGACATCGTGAACTATCTCCGCCGGGTGAAGACCCGCCGGGCCAGCGAAGCCAAAAAGGTGTCCGAGCAGCTGACCGAAGTCAAAGAAGCCGCCGCCGCCAAGCCGGACAGCAAATACCTCCGGGAGCAGGTGCAGAAGCTGAAACAACAGCTGAAAAAGCTGGAGTCTCCGCTGAAGTACATCTACGTCATTGAGGAAGTCGTGTACAAGACCGGCAAGCGGGCCGGATGCCCGAACTATCACTTCCATATGTTCGTCACCGGTGGCTTGCCCCGGAAAACGATGGAAGAACTGTGGCCCGGAGGCATCCGCACAAATGCCGACCGTTTCCAGCCGGAGAAGTTCGGCCCGGAAGCCGCCGCCAAGTACGTGATGAAGGACCCGCAGGGCCGCCGCCGGTGGGCCGCCTCCAAAAACATGAAAAAGCCGGAGGAGCGCACCCGCAAGACCATCATGAGCAACCGCCAGATGGAGAAATGGGCGCGGGAGCGCGTGGACGATGCACCGTTCTGGGAGCGCCGGTACAAAGGCTATAAATTCCTGCGGTGCCTGCCCCGGTGGAACAATTACAACAGCCACTGGTACATATCCGTGGTGATGTACAAAGCCGACGGCTCGCCGCCGATCTGGGCGGACCAATGGCCGGAGGAGTAGGGAAAGTAAGAGTGCCCCCTCTGTCAACTTAAGCCCGGAGATGCCGCTGGCTCTAACCTCTTCAGTCTCGTCGCTTCGCTCCTCGACAGCTTCCCCAGCATTGGGGAAGCCGAGCTGTCCCGGAGCGTTGCTGACACTTCAAAAACGGTGAAATTTATGAGTTTCATAGCCTTCCCCGATTCCGGGGAAGGTGGCAGCCCGAAGGGCTGACGGAAGAGGTTAAAGGGCGGGAACAGAACACTTCTCCATGGAGAGTGCGAAACAGAAAGGAACGAACACCATGAACGTATACGAGAAAATCGCCGCCCAGCAGGGCAATGTCGGCACCACCGTGTGGCTGGCCGGGGAGCAGCTGAAAATGATCCTCACCGGGCATCCGGAAATGGAAGAAATCGTGCTGCAGGATCTGGAACGGAAAGAAATGTCCCTGACCAATGCGGAAAAGGAAATCAAGGCTTTCGCGGACAAGCGGCACAAGGAGATCGGCGGCAACTGTGTGGGCGTGGCCCCGTGGGAGGCCGAGGACATCCTCCGCAAGTTCTACGGTCTGCCCAAACGGGACGCAGGGGAGCAGATTACGACCGCACCGGCACCCGTCGCACCGCCCCCCGGCCCCTCGTCCCCCTTGCCTAAAGGGGGATGTCGCGAAGCGACTGGGGGATTCCGTGACACGAACGACTCCGCCGATGATCTGATCGATCTGGATGCGTTTCTGTGAGGTGCGCCATGACAACGATCACTGATTATACCACCATCGTCCCCACCGAGCCGCCGGAGGAACTGCTGCCGTGGATGCGGCGGAAGGGACTGCTGCACAGCGAAGCCATGATCTACGAGGCGGACTATGCCACAGAATGGGATTTTCCCACCGAACCGCCGACGGCGACCCGGCGCAAGTGCGTCCGGGTGTCCTGCTCATGCTGTGAGGCGGCATTCCATGCGCAGTACCGGGAGGGACAGACCGGCTGTTGCGGACAGCGGGAGCTGTTCGGCTTCTATCACCCGGAAACCGGACGCAGCGAGAAGAACTACGGCGAAAGCACCTGTCCGCTCTGCGGTACGGAGGTAAAGGTCTACCATTGCGGTGCCGTCCGGGACTGCGGACACACGCTGGAACACCACCGCCCGGTGACCGTCCATGTGGTGGACGGCCGGCCGATGATCATCCAGTGGGAAGTTTGCCGTAGGGTGGAATGGATCAACAAGCACGCCGTCACCACGGACAAGATATACCCCCACGAAGCCTACGTGTATACCGGGAAATCCACCATCAAGTTGGTGGGCTACCGATGGCGTATGTACAACTATAGCCGTGTAAAGACGTGGGAACAGCGGACCAAATGCACCGACGGCGTAGCTTGTCCCAAACTGCGGATGGACTTTGACCCGGAGATTTTCCGAGGGACATTTGCGGAAAACTGCAAACTGGATCAGTACATCTGCCGGGACGACTGCTGTCCTGTGACATATCTGCGCTTATTCCAGCGTCATCCGCAGATTGAAAATCTGGTAGTACAGCATCTGGATCCATTGCTGAACGACTTGATCCGGAAAAACAGCCGCTACCAAAGCAGCTGGCGTGTCGGAATGCCAACCATGAACCTGCCGGAAATCAACTGGAAAGAACGTAAACCAACCAAAATGCTGGGTCTGACCAAGCCGGAGATACAGGCTGTTATCCAGTATCAATGGGGCTCCGCTGAACTGGAATTTTACCGGGAAGCGAAATCTTACGGCATCCGCCCGGAGGACGTGAAACTGTGCATGACCTACGGCACGACGGCCTGCTTGAATTGGCTGGAGCAAAACCGTCCGCTGATGAAGGACCTGCGCTATCTGGAAAAACAGAAGAAACAGACCGACCTGAACCACATCCGTCTGCTGACGCTGAAATACTTGGCGGACTATCTGGACATGGCAGGACAACTGGGGGACGATCTGCATGACCCGTCTATGCGTTGGCCGCAGCATCTCATTGCTGCCCACGATACTGCATCCACTCGCTACACCCTGCGGAAAAACGAAATCGAGCGGGCGAAATTCGTCCGGCGGTACGGTGAACTGAAAAAATTTTGCTGGGCTTCGGATGAGCTGGAAATCCATCCGGCACACAGTCAGGAGGAAATGATCCGGGAGGGGCAGTTGCTTCATCATTGCGTCGCCCGGTATGCTGCCGATCACGCTGACGGCAAAACGGCGATTTTCTTCATCCGCCGGTCCATCGACCCGGAAACGCCATTTTACACACTGGAACTGGATGAACACAACGGCACCGTCCGCCAGAACCGGGGCAAATGCAACTGCGCCCGGACGGAGGAAGTCACCGCCTTTGAAAAGGCGTGGCTGAAATACGTCCAACGCATCGTAAAAATCGAAAAGGAGCGACAGAAACATGGAACCAAAATACCAAAGCACTTGCCTTACCGTGCAGACTGAGCCCGTCCGCGACCTGCGGACCATCACCAGTGAGATCTGCTACATCCGGGACCGCGCCAATCAGGTGGTGCTGGAAAGCGCCATCGAGATCGGCCTGCGCCTGCAGGAAGCCAAGGCCCAGCTACCGCACGGCGAGTGGGGCGCATGGCTGAAAGAGCAGGTGCATTTCTCCCAGTCCACCGCCACGAATCTGATGAAGCTGGCAGAGGAATACGGCACCGGGCAGGTGAGTCTGTTCGGCAAACGGGCAAATTCACAAACGCTTGCGAATTTGCCGTACACCAAGGCACTCAAGCTGCTGGCACTCCCGGCAGAGGACCGCGACGAATTCGTAGAGCAGAACGACGTGGCCGCCATGTCCACGCGCGCGCTGGAAAAGGCCATCAAAGAGCGGGACGAAGCCCGGACCGCCGAGCAGAAAGCCCGGACAAGAGCAGAACAGGCGGAGACGTACGCCGAAACTGCCCGGAAAGCCGAGGCACAGGCCGAAGCACAGAAGAAACGGGCGGCCGCCGCCGAACAGACCGCCGCTGAACTGAAACGGCAGATGGCAGAGTTGACCGGACAGTTGGATCGGGCGCAGAGCGACGCACAGGCGGCACGCTCCCGTGCGGAACAGCTGGAACAGCACCCAGAAATCCCGGCGGAGATGCTGGCAAGTCTGAAAGCAGAAGCCGAGCAGTCCGCCCGAACCACCGCCGAAGCCGAGGCGAAAGCCGCAAACGAGCAGGCACTTGCCGACCTGCGCCAGCGGCTGGA
>JAFTRF010000160.1 GCA_017462405.1 Clostridia bacterium
GCTGCCTGATGACAGCCGGGGCACAGCCCGTAGTAGTTAATCACGCAATGTTTGGTGTCGAACCCCTCCAACGATGACGGAATGGTGGTGTGGGGACTGTCCATCACATCCAGCACCTTGCTACACCGCAGACACTTGAAATGCCCGTGGTCGCTGGTGTTGGCATCGTAGCGGACCACCGTACCGTCAATGATGACCGGCCGGATCAGCCCAGCCTCCTCCAGTGCCCGGATGGAGTTGTAGATCGTCGTCCGGGAAAAGGACGGATACTGCTCCACTACGGTTTCGTAGATGGTGTCAGCCTGTGCATGGACACGATGCTCATCCAGGTATTGGTATACCGCGATACGCTGCGGGGTCGCCCGGATGCCTCGTTCTTTAAGCAATACTGCGATCTCGCTCTGCGTCATCGGTATCACCTCTCCTTAATGAACTTGTTTGTATTTTGTACTTTGTATAATGTTATTATATATGCTTAATTGGCTTTTGTCAAGTGGTTTTTGCAAATTTTTTCGGAATTTTTGCAGCAAAAAAGAGCGCATTGCATTTGTCGCAATACGCTCTGATTTTATATCTGTGCTTCGGTTGTATCTTCGCTTTCCGCAAAATCCCCCAACTTGAAATACGCGTCCATAATGGTTTTCACGCTGCGGGCGGCGGAATAGCCGTGTCCGCCGTGCTCCAGCACAACCACAACGCAGATTTCCGGGTCATCGTACGGCGCATACGTCGCCAGCAGACCGTGGTCGGCGCCTTGTCCGGCCTGTGCCGTACCGGTCTTGCCTGCCAACGGAATGGGGTAATTCGACAGCACCGAGGCCACCGAGCCGCCGGTGATGGCCATACGCATTCCGGCCTGCACCTCTTTGAAATATTTCGCATCAATGTCCCGCAGGTCGGCCAGCACCGTGGGGCTCAGTGCGCGGTCCTGCGTCACCGCCTCCGTCCGGTTGTAGTTGACCACCTGCTTGACCAGATGTGGCTGGTAGCGGATGCCGCCGTTGGCAATGGTGCTGATGTAGGAGGCCAGCTGGATGGGCGTGAACAAATTGTCCGACTGCCCGATGGCCGCCTGAATGGTGTCGCCGGGGTACCAGCCCAGCGCAGAACCGATGGATTCCCGCTGTGCCCGGCCCGCCAGCACGCTGCGGCCGCTTTCGCCGATTTCGATGCCGGTCTTTTCGCCCAAGCCCAACCGACGGCAATAGGCATTCATCGTATCAATGCCCAGCCGGTAGGCCGCTTCGTAAAAGAAAATATTGCAGGACACCCGAAGCCCGTGTTTCACATCAATCAGACCGTGATGCCCCAGGCACCGGAACTTTGACGGCAGAAAACGCTGATAAATACGGGTACAGTTGATGCGCTCCCCGAGGGCCACGCCGCCCTCGTTCAGCGAAGCCAGCGCCACCGCCGGCTTCATCACTGAGCCGGGCGGATACAAACCGCTCACAGCCCGGTTGACCAGCGGCGTGCCCACCGCATCCGCAGACAGGATGCCCAGATCCTCATTGTAGGTGGACAGATTGAAGGTCGGGTACGAAGCCATCGCCAACACCGCACCGGTATGGACATCCATGACCACGGCCGCCGCACCGCTGCAGGCCGCACCTTCACTTTCGTTTCCTTTGGCATTTTCCTTGACCCATGCCACATTTTCAGCCAGCGCCTCCTGTACGACCCGCTGCAGGTCGCTGTCGATGGTCAGCATGACCGTGTTTCCGGCTTGTGGCTCTGCCAGCGTCGAGACATCGGTCACGGCACCGTCAGACCCGATGGTGATTTCCCGGGTACCGCTTACCCCCCGCAGGGTGGATTCCATGGCACTCTCGATGCCGAACAGCCCGATCCGGTCCGTGATTTTGTAGCCCTCGTTTTTCAGTCTGGCATATTGCTCCGCGCTGATGGGGCCAGACAGCCCGATCACGTGAGCGGCCAGATCATCCTGCACATAAGCCCGGTCGGTCGTAGTGACCAGCGACACAAAACCAAAATCCGCATGATTTTCCATGATCACCGCCACCGTCTCGTCCGAAACCGAAGCTGCAAAGGTGTATGGATATTGGAAAGAGTAGTCCTCTGCGCGCATCTGGTTGCGGACACTGATGATTTTCAGCGCATCCTCCGGCGCATACGAACCACATTCATACAGTTCTGTCAATGCATCCATGCAATTCTGCGCGGTCGCATACGGCTGCAGGCGGCAGGACTGAATCATGGACTGCACCGCACTTTCCCGGCCCTCCTCGAAACGGTAGCCGCCCTGTCCGTCCGGCTCAATGGGCAGCAGATCCCGCCACGCCTCGCCGTTCTTTTCCATCAGGCGCACCAACCTCAGGATGACCTCGTTGAGATTGGCGTCCCGCATATAGGCTTTGTCGAAAACGATTTTCCGGCCAATGGTATTGACCACCAGCTCCTTACCGTTGCAATCCAGAATTTCCCCGCGGGCAGCCTCCAGATCCACCTGCCGGGTGCCGGTCTTTCCGGCAGAATGCAGATAATCCGATCCGCGGAGGATCTGCATCTCATACAGTTTACAGGCCCATGCCCCATAAAACAGCGCAATGATCAGCACCAGCGCGATCCATCGGGTCGTATTTCCGGGCGATCGCTTTGACATATTGACAGGCTCCTTTCCGGTCATATTTTTCTGTGGAAGCGCCGGACAATGCCGCGGTTCAGCACATAAAACAGCGGGGTCAACGCAAAAGTATACAGCATTTGCGGCGCATAATGTGTCTGCAGGGCATACACCGCCCCCGGATAGCCCGGCAGCACAAAGAAAATCAACCATTCCAGCATACTGTTCAGCGGCACAACGACCGCCATTGCCAGCAGCAGCACCGGCAGGTTGGCTTTGAACAGCTCTGTGGTCATGCTGCCCAGCACATAGCAGGCCACACCCAGAATCAGCGCGTGTATGCCCAGAATTTCTGCGCCGGCCAGATCCATCAGCAGTCCCGCACCGATACCGACGGCCAGACCGGGGATCTCGCCCTCCGACAGCGCAATGCTCATCGCCGCTCCGATCAACAGCAGCGGTCGTACCCCGCACACCGCAGGCATTACCGCCGTCGTCTGCAGAATATACAGCATCAGCAATTCAATGCCGTAAATGCCTCCACGCATCATTCCTCTGAGCCGCATGGCACTGCCTCCTTGCCCGTATTCATTCCGTTACACCATCCATCGTTTCGCCCTGTCCCATGAAATCCGTCAGAATCATCACCGAGAACACGGCGTCCGGATCCACCGCCGGGCGCACCAGCGCCACTTTGGATACATCCACATCGCTGTCCGTCAGTCGTTCCACGGTGCCTACGACTACCCCGGCGGGGAATACACCGCCCAGACCGGTGGTCACAACGAGGTCGCCCTCCGACACATGGGTCCGGGTGTCCAGATGTTTCATCTGCACCAGCTTCTGATCGCCGAGGCGCTTGTCACCGGTCAAAATCCCCGTTTCGCCGGTACGCGGTGCCTGTACCGAAACACCGACCTCCGGATGCGTGAGCAGCGCCACCTTGGCATAGGCGGCAGATACCCGGACGACCCGCCCCACCAGACCGCCATCGGTAATGACCGGATCCCCGGTCTGTACCCCGGCTGCGGTTCCCTTATTCAGAATGATACCACCGAACGGATCGCTGCTGTCCCGTCCGACGACGGTGGCATCCACCATCTGCCAGTCATCGTGGAGCTGTTTCAGTTCCAGATAGGCCCGGAGCATTTCATTTTCACGCTTCGTAATGTAGTAGTCGGCCAGTTCCTGATTTTTCCGATCCAGTTCCTGCTGCAGCTCCGCGACCTGTTTTTCCAGCGTGGCCGCCTCCCGCGGTCCCAGAACCAGTCCGTCCAGCCGTTCCCGCCCCCATGTCACCAGCTGCTGCAGAGGTGTCGTTACCATGCCCACCACGGACGACAATCCGGTACTGTGTCCGTTCTGCCCCATCCATGCCGTATAAATGGCTGCAGCACACAGCATCACTGCAATGGCCGCCAGCGCTTTGATGCTCCGGCCGCGATGCGATCGTCTCACGGCAAAATTCCTCCCGTTCATACAAAATTGCACCCCAATCCGACCTGTAAAGGCCGGACCGGGGTGCATACCTGTGTCAATTACTTGCGCCGTACCGCCGGCATGCTGCCGGTCAATACGAGATCCAGCCGCTTGCCGGTACCGTCCGCCACGCAATCCAGCGGGCTTTCCGCCACCTGTACGGGAATCCCCGTTTCCTGCGACAGCCGCACATCCAGACCGCGCAGCAGCGCACCGCCGCCGGTCAGCGTAATGCCGTTGTCCATGATGTCTGCCGCCAGTTCCGGCGGTGTTTTTTCCAGTGTCGTGCGAACGATTTCCACGATGGTTCCGACAGCATCGGACAGGGCCTCCCTTACTTCTGCCGCCGTCAGCACGGTATTCCGCGGCAAGCCATCCACCAGATTCCGTCCCTTGATCTCCATCGCACCTTCATTTTCGTACGGGCAGGCCGAACCGATGCGAACTTTGATGTCCTCTGCCGTCCGCTCCCCGATGAGCAGGCTGTGCTTCCGGCGCACATACGCAATGATGGCCTCATCAAACTTGTCGCCGGCCACCCGCGCCGATACAGAGGTCACAATGCCGCCCAGCGAGATGACCGCCACCTCGGACGTACCTCCGCCGATATCGACCACCATCCTGCCTACGGGTTCCGTAACCGGCAATCCGGCACCAATGGCCGCCGCCATTGGCTCCTCGATCA
>JAFTRF010000161.1 GCA_017462405.1 Clostridia bacterium
CACACTCTAAACAAACCTAAAATACATAAAATGTTCAAAATCCATCCGATGCCCCGGTATTTTAGCCCCGCTTAATGTGGACAGGCTATACTGAATATATGAAATCTGAGAACCGGAGGTGGTCCCATGCGGCTGCTGCTTGCAGAGGACGAGCGTTCCCTGTCCAAAGCCATTATGCGGATCCTTGAAAAGAATAATTATGCCGTGGATGCCGTATACGACGGTGCTTCTGCGCTGGATTTTCTGCGCCACAGCACCTACGATGCGGTGATTCTGGATGTGATGATGCCCGGCATGGACGGCATCGCCGTATTGAAAGCATTGCGAAGCGGCGGCAACCCGGTACCTGTGCTGATTCTGTCCGCCAAAGCCGAGGTCGATGATAAGGTCCTGGGGCTGGACAGCGGTGCCAACGATTATCTGACCAAGCCGTTTGACACCAAAGAGCTGCTCGCCCGGCTTCGTGTACTGACCCGTGGCCCCCGCTCCATAGATTCCACGATGACGGTGGGCAATGTCATGCTGAACCGCGCCACCTTTGAACTCAGCTCGCCCACGGGCAGTTTCCGGCTGGCCAACAAAGAATTTCAGATGATGGAGATTCTGATGACCAATCCCCGTAATCTGATTTCCACGGAGCGCTTCATGGAAAAAATCTGGGGCTATGATTCCGAAACCGAAATCAATGTGGTATGGGTATATATTTCTTATCTGCGGCGGAAGCTGGCGGCGCTGAATGCCAACATCCAGATCAAGGTCACGCGAAACGCAGGCTATTCGCTGGAGGAAATCACATGATCCGGAAACTGCAGCGCAAATTCATTCTTGTTTCTATGGTCGTGCTGCTGACGGTCCTGCTGGTCATCATCGGAACCGTCAATGTGGTCAACTACGCCTCCGTTGTACGGGATGCCGATGAACTGCTGGAGGTGCTTTCCGCCAACCGCGGACGATTCCCCGACCGTGGGTTCGGTGAAAACCATAAAATCCCGCCGCATTGGTCGCCGGAAATTCCCTTCGAAAGCCGATTCTTCTCCGTCGTCTACGATGCGCAGACCGGCGAAGTCCTGCAGACGGATACAGGGCACATCATCTCCGTCACCGCAGCTGAAGCCACTGCCATGGCCGATCAGGTTCTGGCGGAAAAAGCGGACAGCGGTTTTCTGGACACATTCCGCTTTCTGCGTTGCATCGAAAATGGGCGCATCCGTATTATTTTTCTGGATTGCGGGCGCAAGCTGGATTCGTTTCACAGTTTTCTGCTGGCCAGCACCCTGATCTCGCTGCTTGGTGTGACCGCTGTGGGCATTTTGCTGCTGCTGTTGTCCCGACGAATCGTCCGTCCCTTGTCCGAAAGCTATGCTAAACAAAAACAGTTTATCACCAATGCCGGGCATGAGATCAAAACCCCGCTGACCATCATCCGCGCTGATCTGGATGTACTGGAAATGGAATTCGGGGAAAACGAATGGCTGCAGGACATTCAGAAGCAGACTCAGCGTCTTACCACATTGACCAATGATCTGGTGATGCTGTCCCGTATGGAAGAAGACCGCCCCGTTGGGACAATGATCGAATTTCCCCTGTCCGATGTAGTCAGCGAGGCTGCCGACAGTTTCCACACACTGGCGCAAGCCCAGCACAAAAAACTGTCCATGCAGGTACAGCCGATGCTGTCCTTTACCGGCAACGAAAAGGCCATCCACCAGCTGGTGACATTACTGCTGGACAATGCGCTGAAATATTCTCCGGCGGACAGCACCATTTCGCTGGAATTGTCGCAGCAGGGCCGATGGTTTCGCCTGCGGGTGCGCAATGTGTCGGTATATCCCTTGCCGGACGGAAATCTCAATGTACTGTTTGAACGGTTTTACCGCGCAGACCCGGCCCGCAGCACGATTGGTGGTCACGGCATCGGTCTGTCCGTTGCCAAAGCCATCACCGAACAGCACAAGGGTAAAATTCAGGCATCTTCCCCGGACGCAACGTCGCTGATTATCACGGTTCTGCTTCCCGTAAATTGATTTTCCGATAAGAATCCCCCGATGCATCGCCACAATGGGCCTGCACCGGGGGATTTGATTTTATTGCTTTTGGGAATAATCGCTCCGGAGACGGCACACCGCACCGAAGTTGGAGACATCTGCAATAAACATTGGCGATGCCAATTTTATTAAAAGGAGTATTCCTTACAGCGTTGCGCCGAAGTCGGAAACGATTACCTGACCGGTAATGGCGCGGGACTCATCGCTGGCCAGGAACAGCAGGATGTTGGCCACGTCCTGCGGCATGCAGGGCTGTACGGACAGGTTCATGTGCTTGCGCATCTGGCCCATCATGTTCGGATCCAGCGAAGCCGGGTCGGTGGTCATGGTCATGGGAGTAATGATGGTGCTGGGGTTTACGGAGTTGCAGCGGATGCCGGTACCGGTGAAGCGCAGTGCGGTGTGCTTGGTCAGACCGATCACAGCTGCCTTGCTGGTGACGTAGGAAGCACCGCCGGTGCCAAAGTGACCGGCAACGGAGTCCAGATTGATGATGGAGCCGGAGTTCTGCTTCATCATTTCCTTCAGTACCGCACGGGTGCAGTTCAGGGTACCCTTGGTGTTGATGGAGAATACCCACTCCAGGTCCTCATCGGAGCAGCACTCGATGGGCTTCAGGCCCTTTTCCAGCACGCCGGCATTGTTGACCAGTACATCCACCTTGCCGAATGCCTTCACGGTCTCTGCCACCAGATTTTCCACGTCCTCTACCTTGGACACGTCGGTAGGCACTGCCAGCACTTCGCCGCCTGCTGCGCGGATCTTGTCGGCCACTTCGTCCAGCTGCTGCTTGCGGCGGGCACTGATGACCACCTTTGCACCTTCCTTGGCAAACAGTTCTGCCGTGGTGGCACCTACACCGGAGTTACCGCCGGTAATGATTGCTACTTTTCCGTCCAAACGACCCATGATTATGATCTCCTTTGTATTTGTGTATTTCTGCATTATCCGGGGTATCTGCCTTGCCTGCCCCGGAGCGTCTCCCCTATTATAGTATACTTTCATACGCCTGTCAACTGTTTCACAATCTATTTTAGTATTAAAAGCAATTTTTTCTCTTTTTCATTCCCCCGTTGCAATCTCTTTTCTGCCATGGTAAAATAAACGCAGAAAGAGCATACCACCCGAAGGAGTGATTCTATGAACCGCAAAGTATATACCAAAGCTGAAGATTTTCATGCCCAGAATGCGGCACTTGGAACGGCACTGCCCTTTTCCGACGATGTGTCCGTCCTGCGCACACCGCTGGCCGTGGGCAGCCGCACCATCCCCAACCGGCTGGCTTGTCAGGCCATGGAGGGCTGCGACGGCACCGCCGGCGGATCGCCGGACGCATTGACCGCCCGCCGGTACGACCGCTTTGCACAAGGCGGCGCAGGTCTGATCTGGTTTGAGGCCACCTCCGTCATGAAAGAAGGGCGCGCCAATCCCCGCCAGCTGTATATTCACGACGGCAATGTGGATGATTTCCGGCGGCAGGTGGCTCACATCAAAGAAACGGCGCTGAAAACCAACGGCATCGAGCCACTGGTCATCATGCAGGCCACCCACTCCGGGCGGTACAGCAAGCCCGATGGTACCCCTGCACCGCTGATCGCATACAATAATCCCATTTTTGAAAAGGACCACCCCATTGCACCGGAGCGGGTCGTAACAGATGCGTATCTCGACCGGGTGGGTGAGGCACTGGTACACGGCGCACAACTGGCCGAGCGGGCCGGATTTGACGGTGTGGACATCAAAGCCTGCCACCGCTATCTGAACAGTGAACTGCTGTCTGCATACAACCGTCCCGGCAAATACGGTGGCAGCCTGGAAAACCGCACCCGTCTGCTGCGGGAAAGCATCGCCGGGGCAAAAGCCATCTGCGGCAAAGATTTCATCGTCTCCTCCCGCCTGAATGTCTACGACGGATTTCCCTATCCTTACGGCTTCGGCGTAAAGCCCGACGGCAGTACGGAGTTTGACCCGACCGAGCCGGTATGGCTGCTTCGGGAACTGCGGAAACTGGGTGTGGAACTGCTGAACATCACGATGGGCAACCCGTATTTCAATCCCCACGTCAACCGTCCGTTTGTGAAAGGCGGTTATGTCGCTGATGAACACCCGCTGGAAGGTGTGGCCCGGATGCTGCACGGCATCGCCGCACTGAAAAAGGAAGTCCCGGACATGAAGCTGATCTGCTCGGCATTGACTTATCTGGGTGTAGCAGCACCAAATGTACTCGCCGGATTCATCCGGGACGGCGGGTTCGATGTTGGCGGCTTCGGACGGACCATTTTCGCTTATCCGGATTTCGCCAAGGACATTCTGACCAATGGCGCGATGGACTCCAAAAAGATCTGCCTGTGCTGCTCCATGTGTACGGAGATCATGCGTGCGCCCGGAGGCACCCCCGGATGCGTGGTTCGGGACCGGGACATTTATCTGCCGCTGCACAAAAAGCTGGTCGGAGGAAAGTAATATGAAAAAAATTGCACTTGTCACCGGGGTCGCCAGCGGCATCGGACACGCCTGTGCGGAAATCCTGCTGAAAAACGGCATCGCCGTGGTGGGGCTGTCCCGGCGGGCCGAAATGGATGCTCCATTGGGCGGTGACTTCACCTATGTTTCCGGAGATGTCAGCGTGGCCGATGACCGGGCACGCTTTGTGGATACCGCACTGCAGAAATACGGCCGCATCGACATTCTGGTCAACGTCGCCGGTGTCGCGCCCAAGGTGCGGGCCGATCTGCTGACCATGACCGAGGAAAGCTACGATTACGTCATGAACATCAATACCAAGGGGACGCTGTTTCTCTCCCAGCGCGTCGCCAATGAAATGCTCCGCAATCCGGGCAACGAAAAGGGCTGCATTGTCAATATTTCGTCGTTGTCAGCGTATACCAGTTCCGTGAACCGGGGCGAATACTGCATTTCCAAAGCCGGAGTTTCCATGATCACGGCGCTGTTTGCCGACCGTCTGGCCGAATACGGCATTATGGTCAACGAAGTCCGCCCCGGCATCATCGCCACGGACATGACCGCCAAGGTGCAGGAAAAGTACGACCGCCTCATCGACGGCGGCTTGCTGCCGGTGAAACGCTGGGGACGTCCGGAGGACGTGGCCGCCGCGGTATGGGCATTGTGTAGTGGCGCACTGCCCTACATGACCGGACAATCGCTGGACGTGGACGGCGGTTTTCATCTGAGACGGTTATAACCGGAGAATCGCTATGAACAACTGCAAAATTTACGAATACGATGCCGTCGTGGTCGGTACCGGAGCCGCCGGTTACAGCGGTGCCTGCCGCATCCGGGAGCTGGGGCAAAAAACTGTTGCCATCGTCACGGCAAGCATTGCCTGCGGCACCTCACGCAATACTGGCAGTGACAAGCAGACCTATTATAAACTGGGGTTGGGCGGCGATGCCCCGGACAGCGTGCGAAACATGGCGCAGAATCTGTTCGCTGGCGGCAGTGTGGACGGCGACAACGCTCTGTGCGAAGCAGCGCTGTCGGTCCGGTGCTTTCTGCGGCTGGCAGAATTGGGTGTCCCCTTTCCGGTCAACTGCTATGGTGAATACATCGGCTACAAAACCGATCATGATCCCTATGCCCGTGCCACCTCTGCCGGACCGCTGACCTCCAGATTTATGACGGAAGCGCTGGAGCGGCAAGCACAGACATTACAGATTCCTGTTTACGACGGTTTGCTGGCCATCGAAATTCTGCGGGATGAAACCGGTGTCTGCGGTCTGCTGTGTATGGAACAGTCTACCGGCGATTTCGTGCTGTTCCGGTGCGGCAGTATCCTGCTTGCCACCGGCGGCCCTGCGGGCATTTATGCCGACAGCGTCTACCCTATCGGGCATACCGGCGCATCCGGTCTGCTGCTGGAAGCCGGTGCCGCAATGCAAAACCTCACCGAGTGGCAATTCGGGCTGGCTTCCGTAGCCCCCCGGTGGAATGTCTCCGGTACGTATATGCAGGTGCTCCCCCGTTTTGTATCGGTGGATGCACACGGTACGGAACGGGAATTTCTGTCCGATTATTTTGAGGACCCCTATGAGGCTCTGTCGGCAGTATTTCTCAAGGGCTATCAGTGGCCGTTTGACAGCCGGAAAGTGTTCGGCGGTTCTTCCGTGATCGACCTGCTGGTGTACCGGGAATGTGTGATGCGCCATCGGAAGGTGTATCTCGATTATACGAAAAACCCCTTCGGGCTGGGTGCCCTCGATTTTGGCTGCTTGTCTCCCGAGGCGCACGATTATCTGGCGCGGGCCGGAGCCTGCTTCGGGACGCCCATTGAACGACTC
>JAFTRF010000162.1 GCA_017462405.1 Clostridia bacterium
ATCCGTGGACGGTGTCGATGTAATCGCGGCCGCCTTACGGGTCACTTTGATGGTTTAGGTTTTGGTAGCACCGGATTCCGCCGTAACCTTGACGGTGATCGTTTTCGTAGCACCAGCCGTCAGCGTATAGGTCCCCGTACCGCTGACCGTTGCCTTGCTGTGGTTTGCAGTTGCCCCGATGGTCACGGAGGTCACGCTGTTTTCCACCGTCGTTGTATAGGATGTGGTGCCGGATGCAAACGACGGACTCAGCGTGCCCTTGGAAATGGTCAGCGTTTTCAGCGTAGCATCCGTGGACTTGGGGGCAACAATGCTGATGGTTTTGCTGACCGAAGTCAGCGTTACCGTGTTGAAGTTTTCATCCGACCCCTTGGCCGATGCGACTTTGATGGTGGTTGTAGTGCCAGTAGCAGCCGTTGTTTTCACCTTGAAAGTCAGCTTCACCAGCGATGCGCTTTTGGTTCCATTGGCGCTGTCATACAGCACACGCATCGGATTTCCTGCGCTGGTGCCGGTCGCAGAAATCGTTTCTGTTTTCACCAATTCCAGCACCGAGGACGAATAACTGATGTCCATCTGTGCCGTGAGCAGGGTCTTGTCAGCCGAAAATCCAGCCGTAACCGTAAAAGTGTCGCCCGGATTCAGCGAACTGGCCGATGCCGTCAAAGTTGCATTGTTTCCGGCCGCCTGCGCAGTCTGCGGGTACCGGAAAAGGCCCAGCACCGCAAAACACAACAGACCGAACAAGACGGCCATCTTCGTGATATTTTTTCTCATTACAGTATTCTTCCTTTTCGCTCATTCCATTAAGTCTGCGGCAGAGTTTGCTCGCCCAAAATACATTTCCGCATTACCGCCAGATCAATGGCATCAATCGTTGTGTCCGATGCATCATCGCGCAGCTGGGCATAGATATTGCCTGCTGCAAACTTATAGCTTTGCAGCACGGTACCGCCGTTCACGATATCCCGGCGCAGCATTGCAAGGTCAACGGCATCAATTTCACCGTCGCCGTTGGTGTCACCGTATACCACGACCGTATAGCAATCCAACACCGTACCGGAAGCTGTTTTCATCGCAACTGTCATACCGGTACCGATTTTGTCACTGGTCTCCGCCGCCGTTCCGTCCGGTCGGGTGATTTCCAGCGTGTTTCCGGTATGAAGCAGGGCTTCGCACAGCTTGTCCACCGTCATGCCAGGCGTCACACCGGTCAGATATGCCTTGTCTTTATTCAGCACGAACGGTGCGTCCTCTTTCACCGTCAGGCGGTCTGCATTCGGCGCAGAGCTGGGCGGCGCTTCGGTGCTGGGACTCTCGCTCGAACTGGGCGCATCGCTCGACCTCTGTACATCGCTTGAAATGGGCGCATCGCTTGAACTCGGCGCATCGCTTGAACTGGGCGTGTCGCTCGAACTCGGCGCATCGCTTGAACTCGGTGCATCGCTTGAACTGGGCGTGTCGCTCGAACTCGGTGCATCGCTTGAACTGGGCGTGTCGCTCGAACTGGGTGCATGGCTTGAATTCGGCGCATCGCTTGAACTCGGCGCATCGCTCGAAACCGGAGGCAATTCCGGCTTCTGCGTTCCAACCATCACATATATGCCGCGCTTTTCCATTGCTGCAATTGTTTTTCGGTCTGCAGACCCTTCTGTCAGATCCAAAACATTATTTTCACAAAAGACAAACTGCAGCCGGGGCAGCTGCGCCACCGGGCTGAGATCGGTCACCTGATTTCCGGTCAGCTGCAAAATACGCAGATCCGTCAGATCCTCCAGCGCTGCCAGCGACTCCACACAATTGTTGCTGATGTCCAGTGATTGCAGATTGTCCAGATTCTGCAACGGATACAGCGAAACAATCTCATTGTTCCGCAGGGACAACACCCTCAGATTGATGGCATTTTCCAGGCCGGTCAGATCCGTGATGTTTTTGCCGGACAAGTCCAGCTGTTCCAGATCATCCAGCTTTTCACTGGTAATCGTGGAGGTTCCCAATACTTTCTGCAGTGCCTTTTTTAAGTTCGGATCCTTGATTTCTACCGCACCGGCACCGACCGTCATCCAGCTGATACCTATTGCCAGCAGTGCCGTCAGTATCACCGCCACCGCCGCAATCCATCCTTTATATTTCTTCATGCCTTATCCCCCTTATGCTTCCATCAACGGATTGACGTAGCCGCGTCCCTCGGTCCCGGTTTCATTCAGAAATCGCAGTGCTGTGCCCGCCCCCAATGCCACGCATTCCATTGGATGCTCCGCACGGCGCACCTTCAGCCGGGCATACGCTGACAGCACCTCATCCATGCCGTCCAGCAAGGCACCGCCTCCGGTCAGCACCATTCCATTCTCTTGCAGACCGCTCAACAACTCCGGAGATGTATCTTCCAGCAGCATCGTCAGCGTTTCACCGATTCTTCGCACGGTCGGCATCAGCGCCTCGCACATTTCCGTAGAGGTAATCCGCCGGGCCGCGGGCAAACCGGTTCGCACATCGCGTCCGCGCACGGTAAATTCCAACTCTGTTTGCGGCGGACGGGCACAACCAATGGCTTTTTTCGCTGCTTCTGCCGTCTGTTCCCCAATCCACAGTTCATGTCGGGTGCGCACCATATTGATGATCGCTTCATCCATTGCACGTCCGGCATTTTTGCAGGAACGGGATGATGCCACATCCCCCAACGACAGCACCGCCAGATCCGCCGTACCGCCGCCAATGTCAATCACGCCACAACCTCCGGGGGCCAAAACATCCAATCCTGCCCCCATCGCCGCGGCAACCGTCTCATCCAGTAAACAAATACGCCGGGCTCCGGCCTGATGCAAGGTATCCACCGCCGCGCGGCGCTCCACCTCAGTAATCTCACCGGGCACGCACAGCACCACACGGGGATTCAAAAACATATTTTTTGATACACGATGTATGTATTCTTTCATCATGTGCTGTGTGTGATAAAAATTGGAGATGACACCGTTGCTGACCGGCCGAAGCACCTCCATGTTATCCGGGGTACGGCCAATCATCCGGTAAGCCTCCTGACCCACCGCAATGACCTCTCCGTTCGTCTTATATACCGCCACGACCGACGGTTCATTCAGCATAATGCCTTTTCCTGCCAGATATATCAATGTATTGGAAGTACCCAAATCGATTCCGATATCCGTTCCGGGCATGATGGATCACTCCTTTTCCGTTTCTCCGGTCCAATCCGCTTCATTATAACATAATCTTATGCATATTACAATGCCCTGCCGGACAAAGCTACACAAATACATTGCACCTCGGATGCCCCGGCCTGTTTCAGTGCATGTACGCAGCTTCGCAACGTTGTGCAGCTTGTAGCAATATCATCACACAGCAATACGCTTGCGCCGTTCAGCGGGTGTGCGGCGTATGCGCCCTCCACATTCCGCGCACGGGCTCCGGTGGACTCCTGTTCATGCTGGACGGCGGTATGGCGCGTCTTATACAATACCGGTTTTACCGGAATGCTGCACACGGCACCGCAATACTCCGCCAGCAGTCGTGCCTGATTGTAGCCGCGGATCCGTTCCCGGTACGCTTCCATCGGCACATATGTCACAAGATCATATGTTTCACCGGCTACCAATGCACCAAGCAGCTGTCCGAAACCCTCCGCCCGGCTACATTGCCCGGCAAATTTCATCTGCAAAAGCGCACGACGTACCGCACTATGGTAACGGTACAGCGCACGACAATATACCGGCCGGCCGTTTACTTCTCCGATGAGCGCTTTTTTCGGTCTTTGCGGAAGATCCTGCGCACACGCCGCACACAAAATCTCTGTCTCCCGGACAGCTTCGCCACACATGGGGCAAATTTTCGGAAACAGCACCCGCATCCATCGGATCATTCGGCATCTCCGCCGGTCAGGAAGCAACACAAACCGGAATATCGTTTGGTGCGGCGGTCGTTTTCCACCATCCGCGCTACTACATGATCCATTCCTACCAGAATCAGCAGGGATTTGGCACGGGTCACGGCCGTATACAGCAGATTCCGGTAATACAGCTGAGGCGGGCCGGGATACATGGGCATAATGACTGCTTCAAATTCGCTGCCCTGACTTTTGTGCACAGTGGTCGCATAGGCCAGATCCAGATTGCCCGCCGTATCAAAGGAATACACCGCTTCGCGGTCATCGTATACGATCACGATCGTTTCCGTGGGACGGTCGATCAGTTTCAGGATACCAACGTCTCCATTGAATACGCCGGTGCCGTTGGTGCCGTCAGCGCGTGACCATGGAATATCGTAGTCGTTCTTGATCTGCATCACTTTGTCCCCCACACGGAAGGTCATGCCATTGATGGTGATTTCCGTCTTACCGTGCTGTGGCGGATTGACCGCCTCCTGCAGACGCAGGTTCAACTCATGCACGCCCAACTCGCCCTTACGTCCGGGACACAGCACCTGAATGTCGCTCAACGGCGAATAGCCATAGCTTTTGGGCAGACGGGTGGTATACAGTTGTACAATGGTGTCCCGGATATGTTCCCGGACATGATCTTCCAGAAAGAAAAAGTCTCCGTTGCGCCGCCGCAGTTCCGGCAGTTCACCCCGGACGATTTTGTGCGCATTGGACACGATCAGGCTTTGCAGCGATTGCCGGAAAACCTCCTGCAGCTGTACGGTAGGCAACATACCGGAGGCGATCAGTTCATGCAGCACATCTCCGGCGCCTACCGACGGCAGCTGGTCACTGTCCCCCACCAGAATCAGTCGGCAGCCCAGCGGAAGCGCCTGCAGCAGACTGGAAAACAGCGCCGAATCCACCATGGACAGCTCGTCCACGATCAATGCATCGCATTCCAGCATATTGTGTTCGTTTCGCCCGAATACCGGCCGGTTGTTCGGGTCCCATTCCACTTCCAGCAAGCGGTGGATGGTTTTGGCTTCCTGCCCGGTCACTTCTGCCATACGCTTGGCAGCGCGTCCTGTCGGTGCAGCCAGCAATACCCGCTGGCCCTTTTGTTCCAACAGGCGAATGATGGCATTCAGCGTCGTGGTCTTGCCGGTACCGGGGCCGCCGGTGAGGATCAGTACGCCCTGCGACAGCGCCTTCCGGATGGCCTCCCGCTGCAAATTTTCATAATGAATGCCCGTTTCCTTTTCCACGCGGGCAATGTCGGCTTCAATGTCCCGGAACTGCGTCGGCGGATAGGCCACCATCATTTTCAGGCGCCCGGCCGCATAATGCTCTGCCCGATGCAGAGATGGAATAAAAATGAAATCCCGGATATTGCTGCCGCGCCGCAAAGGTTCCCGTACCACGCTGCTGTCGTCCACCAGATGGCACACGCTCTGCGCCGCCGCCTCCACAGACACCTCCAGCATCTGGGCCGTCGTCTCCACCAGCTTGTCCTCCGGCAGACAGGTGTGCCCCACCCCGGCATTGTGGCGCAATACGTGTACCGCACCGGCGCGGATGCGCATTTCATCGTCTTCGGCCATCCCTGCTGCACGGGCGATGGCATCCGCCCGATCAAACCCGATGGCAACACCCTCATTGCACAGCAGGTATGGGTTCTGCCGCACCCGGTCCACGGAAGCGGCCCCCCAGACCTTCCACACACGCATAGCTTCTGCCGGTGTGATGCCGTATTCCCCAAGGAACAGCATCACTTCCCGCACACCGAACATTTTTTTGAATTCTTCGCTGATCTTAATAGCTTTTGCTTCAGAGATCCCCCGGATTTCCGCCATCCGCTTCGGCTCGTTCTCCATGATTTTCAGCGTATTTTCCCCGAACGCATCTACCAGCCGACGCGCGGTCGCCATGCCGATGCCTTTCACCGCACCGGAGGCCAGATAGCGGTAAATGGCCGCCGTTGAAGTCGGCAATGCCCGCTCGCAGGCTTCGGCCTTGAACTGCGGTCCGTAGCTGGCATGATTGACCCATCCGCCGGTCAGCCGCAATTCCTCGCCGGGGCATACCTCGGCCATTACGCCTACCACGGTGACCAGATCGTCGCCGGTATTCAGCTCCAGCACCGTAAATCCGGAATCCTCGTTGTGAAAAGTAACGGATTCCACGGTTCCGCTGAGCTGTGTCGAATTATTTTCCTGCATTGATGTTCCCCGTTTCCGCTGCAAAATGTCAGTTATATTTTATTATACATCATCTTTTCCGATATTGCAACGAAAGTATGAAGTTATTCTTTCCGGTTCGATCAGCGGCACCGCTTCATCCATACAGATGCGGCTGCAGATGACGCGGGTTTCGGCATCCATGCCACAATCCACACACAACAGGATGTGCGTACCATCGCCCATCTGCCGGATGCGATGTACCGCGCTGCGCAGCACCATTTCCGCGTCCTCACAATGGCCCTGTATGGGTACCAGCATGATCATCGGGGTATCCTCCTCCGGGCTCAACAGCCAATCACACACCAACTGCAAAATCCACGTCATCCCGGCAATGCACAGCACCGCCAGCACGATCCCGCCAAGTGCTTCCATAAAAAATTCGCCCCTTTCCGCATTTCTGCTACCACAGACTATGCGAAAGGGGCGATTCCGGTGCGGGGAAATTCCGGAGACGACAAAAAATCCCCGGCGGTGGGAACCGCCAGGGATTTCAAAGTTTGGGATTCAAAATTTCAACATGATCAGGGGAGTTAATCCAGTAAGGTCTTCTACCACATGAATGCGCTATATCTCACTCTTGGTCCGTTTTCTTTTCTTCTGATTTCTCGACATATGCACTTGACGCACCCTGCCCTGTCGTGCTTACAGAATCTTCTACTATAATCATTTTATGTCTTATCGTTCCATCAAGAGTCAGTACGTTATAGTTTGCCCGCAATATACCGTAATACGCCAACATCGCCGCCCCAATACCAGACATTATCACACTTAGCACAACGTTTCCATTAAAAATAAAAACAACCGTCAGAATAATTAGTATTATCCCTGCATACATAATCCATTTCATTGTTTGAGATTGGAATTTTTTCGCTCTTGCTATATTCTCTGCAGTACAATTTGTTAATGCAGTAATATATTTTTCTGCATCCGCGGTTCTTCCTTTTGCTTTAATGAATTCAATAGCTTTTTTTATTTCTTCTTGACTATAAATGTTGGTATTCAGGTACACATTATCAAATATTTCGCCATCTTCTTTCGCCCATATCTTTTAAATTTGTGCTTGTACCTTTTGCAGAAATGGCTCTTTATTTTTCTGTAATGCTTCAAACTCCCTGATGTATTTAATGATTCTATTACACATTTGCTCATCTGCATTTTGATAGTTATTGCAAATTCTTTCCAGGCAATCATTTTCCAGTTTGTCTAACGTGAAACTTTGTGATATACCCAAAATTTCCATGATAGCTGTCATTTTAACCCGTGCTTTTAATGCCTCAGCCTCGACATTTTGCGCAGATTCAATATAATATTTTGCAAGTATTGCGTCTGCTTCTTCCGACGAAAATTTCACATCATATTTTTGAGCCAACTCCCAGACACCGTTTTTGTAAACCGCTTCGCTTTTATTTGACCTATCGGCATCATAGTTGTCGAATGCCTCAAAAATGGGACCTCTGTTTTCATCTGCTACGCTATCATAGTCTCGAAGAATTCGATTCAGACCATCCAATTCAATAGCCTTTATCGTTGCGCTTGAAGAAATACCGAGTTCTCGCATTTGTGCAAGAATATCTTTTTTCACAATTTGAGATTCTTCCTCAGATGTCCTCGCTTTTTCGGTGTAGCTGGCTGCAAATGTTTCTTCGGCAGTTTTGCTCAAATCGATATGAAAGCGCTTAGAAATATTCCAAATATTTTTTCGCTCCGTCTTGTAATGGATAAAAACAAACTCAAAGAGTTCCTCATTCCACGGGCAATTTTTGAAAGATTCAATTAGAAGATGTTTTTGTTTATCAGCAACCTTTTTTGCATTCTCAAAAAGAGCCTCCGCCTTATCAGCATCAAATACACTGACAATATGAGATGTTATTCGGTTATTTAATAATTCCATATGAGCATTAAAGCAGTTCAATATATCTGCTTTAATGCCTTCTCTCATCATCGTCCGAGTATCGGCACTATTATACAATGCACTCTTGGAAGATGCTGCTACCAATGCACTGCTTGCATTACCAATAACATTAACGATGTCATGTCCTACACCGGAAATTGCGTTCATCGCTCCTGCAGCAGCCATGCCTTTTAATGCTCCACCGACACCAAATCCACCACCGAATACTCTTCCTAGATTTTCTTTTCTTTCCGCACGGTATTCTTCTTCAGCAGCTTGCTCCGCAAGAATATCTTCGTATTTTTCTCTAATCACTGCCAAGGCTTCCAATGATTTTGAAAATGCAAGACACTTTTTATCGTAACTGTCCTCACTCAAATCATATATTTCATAAGAAGCCAACTCATTGAACAACGGTCGATTTGCATACTGAATTATTAACTCGCAAGCCTTTTCCTTATAACCTTTCAGCACCGTAAGGATATTTCCGCATTTTTCATACCATGCATCAAAATCGTTTGAAGCTGCCGATATTGCGTTCCATGCATGATACTGCATATCAAAAAATCGCTCTGCAGAATCTGGGAACGAAATACTTTGGTCAAAAAGTTGATAACTTGACATATGATCCCTCCTTTTCATCCAATCACTACCGTAGCATTTAAACCACTATTGTCAAAAGGTGTACCTTTTGACAATAGTCCGTCCAATGAATTTGCTTGGAAAAAAATTCATTTTTTCCCATGAGAAGTCGAAAAAAGCTTGCCAAATTCATATTTTTATGATATACTTGCCATGTAGGATTGGCTGTCAAAGGGTACACCTTTTGACAGCCGCTTTTTTTGCATTTCGGGATAACAAAAAACCGACCCCGCAAAAGCGGAGCCGGTGAAAACTCTGAAATATTCAGAATCAGTCGCTGCAGAAGGGCAGTAGAGCCAGATGACGTGCACGCTTGATAGCGATGGTCAGGTCACGCTGGTGACGTGCGCAGG
>JAFTRF010000163.1 GCA_017462405.1 Clostridia bacterium
CCACTTGGAAAGGAAAGCACGGGTGCCGAAGTTCATCAGCATCTGTTCACAGGACATGGACACGTCGCCGATCCAGCCGTTTTTCTCCCGGTGCGGATCATCGGTGGGACTGGAATGCATATTGGAAAGGGTCGCCCAGCGGCTCATGTGCTGTGTCCCTCGAAGCGTCTCACTGCTGCAATCGAAAAATCCGGCGTCCGCCACATCGCTGCCGTATGTCCGGGCGCAGACGTCACAGAGTTCCGGTGTATATTCCATACCGGTGACCTCAATATACC
The DNA here is from genome assembly GCA_017462405.1 of Clostridia bacterium. GTDB lineage: Bacteria > Bacillota > Clostridia > Oscillospirales > Acutalibacteraceae > RGIG4076. The sequence continues at coordinate 279 of JAFTRF010000163.1, forward strand.
GGAAGCCGTGATACGTAAAGCGCGCATACCATGTTTCCGGTGCGTCGCTTTTCTTGATGTACTTGTCCGTCTGGAATTCCCCGCTCCGGGTAAAACCAGCAATGGGTACCGTATTGAGTTCGCCATCCGGAGTCAGTTCCTCGGCATAGCGGAAACGGTATGCCGTACCGGCTTTGCCGCGCAGGGTGAATTGGCCCACACCGGCTTGATTCTGTCCCACGTCGAAAATATAACCGTCACGGGACTTCCACATTTTCACGGCCGGATGCACAGCCCGCAGACGAATGGGTTCCATTTCCATGGCTTTCAGCAGTCCACCCGGACTTTTCATCAACTTGACGCTGCCCCATGCGCTGTCATCATAATCCGTTGTGGTCCATGCCCCAAGTTCCAGGCGGGCATCGTAATATTCGCCATTGCGGATGCTGTTGAAGACAATGGGACCCTTGGCGGCTTTCCATGTCAGGTCAGACCGGATGATTTCGTCCGTGCCGTCCGCGTAGGTGATATGGAGTTCGCACAGAAGCTTCGGCAAATGCCGCCACGAAGCTTCGCGGATGTTCCATGCATCCTCCGTAAAGCAGTTGTACCAGCCGTTGCCCAGCATCACACCCAGTGCATTGATGCCGGTGTGCAGCTGTCCGGTCACGTCATACACCAGATACTGCGCCTCTGCGTCGTAGCGGGTAAATGCCGGAGACAGCACGTCGTCTCCGGTCTTCTGCCCGTTCAGATAGCTTTCGAAATAGCCCAGACCGCAGATGACCAGATAGGCCGAAGCCACAGAACCTTTTACATCAAAGGTCTTCCGCAGATACTGCGCACCGTGCGTATCCGGTTCCCGCCGTACAGATGCATCGGTGATCCACCGGGCACTCCAACGCGTCCCCAGCTTGCCAGTCACAAAGCTACCGTCTGCCCCGGCGGTATGGCCGCTCCGGGCCGTAACCGTGATGGCATAGTCATAGCGGGTCAGCGGCTGCAGAGAGCCGCCCTCATACGGGATATACAGCTGCTGTGTGGAATGTACGGTACCGCTGTCCCACAATCGTTTGCCCGTGTGATGCTCCGAGATCCGGATGCACCGCGTCATTGCCTCGTCTCCCCGCTGCGCCGAATCCAGTTTGAAGGAAAACAGCGGTGTACTGTCAAGCCCGCAAGGATCGTGCAGGTCGTTGATCGTACAGTCATATACCCGGAATGCCGGTGTGGTCATAGTTCTGTCCGTCCTTTCGTGATGATATAAAAGCAAAAAGGGCGCCGAAACGCCCTTGAAATCTGTCAGTTGCTTCCGGTGCTGCCAAAACCGCCCCGGTTGGTTGCGCTGAGGTGTTCCGTTTCCACCAACTCCACTTCCGGCATTTTGGCCATGATGCGGAACTGGCAGATGCGGTCGTTCTGCTCAATGATCGTATTCCGGGTCGCCAGCACCGGCATCCGCCAGATGTCGCCC
>JAFTRF010000164.1 GCA_017462405.1 Clostridia bacterium
TGGCTGGGTCGGTGATATAGACCGTACCGGCTTCCGGATCGATCTCCACCTTGTCGAAGTCCATGTGTGCGGCGGCTTCGATCAGGGCATCTGCATCGGGCAGGTATGCGTTCAGCGGATCATCCCGCCCGTCACTGCGGGCTTCGTGCCACAGGTTCAGCACGCTGCCCATGGCGGCATTGACCTTGCCGCCGGTGATGTCGTAAATGGCCTTACAGTCCTGCAGCAGACGGATGATGCGTTCGTCCACCTGCACTGGGGCGACCCCGGCAGCATCGTTGACGGTTTTCAGATTGTTGATGCCGTCGTATTCATGATAAATATCGAACAGCTGATGATATTCCTGCAGATCGTCCCGGATGGCATGAGCAACGGTTTCAAAAGCTTCCGGGCTGTCTGCATAACCGACAACGGTGGTCAGTGTATCAAACAGGGATAAAAATGTTGCAGTATACTGTTTTGGTCCCGATGCTTCCACAGGCGCACAGCCTGCAAACAGCATCACGACCGCAATCAGCAATGCCAGACAACGCCGCTTCATTACTTCATTGCCTTGGCGATCAGTGCCTGGAAGTCACCGATGGCGATGGTCACCGTAGCAGACAGATCGGCACCAGCGGGCGCATTCTTGTCGGTAACGGCAATGCCGGCCACCTGTGCAGCGGTCTTGCCGGTCACATAAGCGGCGAAGGAAGCAGCCTGCTCGTTCCACTCGTACTTGGCACCGCCCCATGCGACCATGCCGTAGTTCTTACCAAGTTCGTTCTTGGTCTGAACGGCCTTGGTGACATCGGTGGTGATGGTGCCGGTCTTGTCGAAAGCGACCTTGGCCTGCACGCTGTCGATGGCGCAGGAAGTGATGACGCCGTCCTTCATGGTCAGCGCAGTTACCGTGGCATCCAGCTGTGCGGTACCGGCCTTTTCGGCGGTAGCGCTCGTGCTGCCGGAAACGCTGTTGACGGAAGCCAGCTTCAGGGTATCGCCGCTCTGTGCGCCCAGATGCTTGGCATTGGCAACGGCAGCTTCGATGGCGGCGACATAACCGCCGAGGTAGATGGTTGCAGTTGCGGCCAGGTCGGAACCGGCAGGTGCCTTGCCGCTGGCATCAATGGCGCCGTTCTTCAGCTGTGCTACGGTTTTGCCGATGGCATACTTGGCCAGTGCATCGGCCTGCTCGTTCCATTCGTACTTGGCGCCGCCCCATGCGACCATGCCGTAATTTTTGCCCAGCTCATTCTTGGTCTGGACCGGCTTGGTCAGATCGGACGTAATGGTGCCGGTGTTGTCGAAATTCACCTTGGTTGCAATGCCGTCGATGATGCAATCCCGGATGATGCCGTTGTCGTCCACCAGTACGGCGACCATGGTCACATCGTAGTCGGCTACTTCGGCATTTTTGCTGTTTTTGATGCTGGTGGTGATGACCAGACCGGTCTTCAGCGCACCTTCTGCCGGGGTGACCGGCGGCGTGGAACCGGTGCCGTTGCTGGAGCAGTTGCAGTCGGTATAGTACACCACGGGTGTACCGGCGCAGCCCGTCAGCAGGGTCAGCATCAGGGTCAGCATCAGGATCAGTGCAATCCTCTTTTTCATGATTTCTTTCCTCCATTGAGTGAAATATTTATCTGTTCGCTTTCGGGAATGTGAAAGCGGGAACAGCGGACAGTACGCGCAGGATCCCTGCGCCGGCGCATCCGGTGGCAAAGCCGGTCAGCAGGGCCACCATCAGCAAATAGGGGAGATACGATGCGACATAAACCGTCTGCATCAGGGCCATAGCAGCGGCAATCTGCCCGACATTGTGGAATGCCGCGCCCAGAATGCTGACACCGTACACAGAAAAGCAGGGCAGACGCTTTGTCAGCACCATGACGGTCATGGACAGCAGACCACCGGTCAGCGAAAAGGCCAGACCGGTGAGGCCACCGCCGAAAAAGGAGCCCATGATGCACCGGAGAACCAGCACGGTAAAGGCGGTTTTCGGGCCCTGCAGATACAGGGCGATCAGCGTCACGATGTTGGCCAGCCCCAGCTTGATGCCGGGGAGCGGAATGAGCAGTTGCAGCGGGATCATACGCTCGGTGTAAGACAAGGCCAGCGCCAGCGCGATCAGAATGGCGCACAGAGCCAGCTGAGTTGTTTTTTTCATGATTTCACCCCACAACAAAGTCCACATCGCCGTCCGTACCCACAATGCGCACCTCCGTGCGGTTGGGCAGGCAGACGATGCTGCGGCCGGTGTGACGGATCCAGCCGGAATGCACGCAGTCTGCGCCGGGACAGGTGCTTTCAGTGATGGCGGCTTGTCCGTCCCGGACGGTGATCACATTGCGGAAGGACGCGTCGATGATATATTCACCGTCGCGGTCAAGCGGGAACGTGTCCAGCAGCACACCGTTCTGCCAGATTTCTACCGCACCGGGCTGTGCTGCGGACGAGGGCAAAAACGGCAGAAACACGCACACGGCCAGCACGATCACCAGCCCGACGGCGATCCAGTCGCCCTTCTGAAATTTCAGCCGCATGGGTTATCCCTCCGTTTCAAGTGTTGCTTTGATATACAACCTCTCTATTATAGCAGAGACAGCACCTCTTGTAAAGTAAAAGATTATGGTGAACCCGTTCAGAATGAAGTCGGACAAATGTGCAGAAATTCAGCGTGCGCTCTGTACAAATTTTTCCGGATATGCTATAATTCATACCAAAAGAAGAAAATCTCCCGATAAAATATCGGATAAAAGGAGAGAATCCCCATGTTTGAAGCATATCTGGATTACAAGCAGTTGTCCAGCCATCTCACGCTGGTGCAGATTTTTCATCCGGCGACGGACCGGACCTACTGGAACCGGCTCCGGGATGATTTCGGTGCCGAAATTCAGGAGGAAATTGCCTACTACGACCGGTATAATTTCCCGGTGCTCCGGGCATCGTGGTACCGCGAATTCGAGACGAAAAACGACCGTGCGCACTTTGAAAACGAATATTTTCATCGTCGCGCCGCCTTGGTTGCCTACACCATGGCGGAGGCCATGTTTGACGACGGACGCTATCTGGAGCAGATCATGGATCTGGCATGGATGATTATGGAAGAAACCGAGTGGGCGGTCCCGACCCATGTACGGGAACGGCCACGGAGCGATTCACTGACGGACCACCGGGATACAACGCTGGACTTGTTTGCGGCGGAAACCGGCACGACGTTGGCCTTTACCTATGCGGTTCTGCATGAAAAACTCGATACCCTCAGCCGCAACATCGCCCGGCGGATCGAGGAAATGGTGTACGACCGGATTCTGGACAATTACCTGCACCACGATGAATACTGGTATCTGGGGATGAGCGGACGCGTAGTGAACAACTGGAATCCGTGGATCAACTCCAATGTGCTGATCGCCACGGCGGTCTTTGCGCCCAACGACCGGCTGCGGGCAGATCTCGTGCGCAAGGTGATGGTTACGTTGGACAATTATCTCCGCCATTACCCGGAGGACGGCGCCTGTGACGAGGGACCGTCGTACTGGATGCGGGCCGGGGCCAGCGCCATCGAATGTGCCGAACTGCTGCGGGCAATGACCGGCGGCTGGGCGAACATTCTGCCCCAGCCAAAAATGGTTCAGATGGCGCGCTTCATTCTGAATGTGCGGATCTACGGCGACCGGGTGATGAATTTCTCCGACTGTGCTTCGCACTCTTCGCTGGAACCGGGCCTGCTGATGTACATCGGCAAGGTGATGGGGGAAGAGACGCTGTGTGCACTGGCCAAAGTATCCTTTGACGGATACAAGCCGAATATCCGGCGAAATTACAATACCATGCGCGTGCTGTATCTGGCCGAGAACATCGGGGAACTGCGCCGGATGGATGCCCGGATGGATTATGTACGGGAGAAATATTGGGCCAGTACGCAATGGCTGATGGTGCGGGAACAGACCGGCAGCGACCGCGGGCTGTATCTGGCGGCCAAGGGCGGCCACAACCGGGAAAGTCACAATCACAACGACATCGGAAGTTTCATGGTGTACAAGGACGGTGCGCCGTTTCTGGTGGACAGCGGTCCGATGGCCTACAATGCACTGACCTTCGGAGAATTCACCCGCTACACGCTGTGGGTCAACATCAGTGAATATCACAATCTGCCCACCATCAACGGCATCAACCAGCACGACGGTCGGGAATACCGGGCGCGGAACGTGCAGTACGCATCCGACGACCGTATGACCTGTTTTTCGCTGGACATCGCCGGAGCATATGAAGCGCAGGCAGGGGTGCAGCAGTGGATGCGGACGATCGGACTGGATAAAACGACATCGGTCATCCGTGTGACGGAGGAATACCGGCTGGAGCGGGCCGAATCGGTCGTGCTGAATTTCATGAGCGCGGCAGAGGTGACGCAGACGGCCGACGGGCTGGAATTGGCGGCAGACAATGGTGCAAAAATGCGTATGGATGTGGATCTGTCCCGGTTTGAGGTTGCCGTGGAGGCCATCGACCTCAGTGACCGGGTTCAGAAAGCCTCGTGGGACAAACTGTTCCGGGTACGCCTGACGCTGAAGCAGCCGGAAGTCACGGGCAAAATCGAATACTCCATTTATTGAGAATATTATACAAAATGAGAGCGATGAGGCACACTTACCTCATCGCTCTCATTTTTATGAAAATCAAAGAATAATGCAGATCAGCGCATTGCAGCCCTCGTTGATGATTTTCTCCAGCGTCTCCTTGAGACGCATCCGCGCTTCCTCCGGCATCCGGTACAGCTTGTTCCGCAGGCCCTCACCGACCAGATCGTTCAGCGACTTGCCGAAAATATTGGAGCCCCACAGCTTGGCAGGGTCCTCGTTGAACTCGTTCATCAGGTACTGCACCAGCTCTTCCGATTGCTTTTCCGTCCCTACGATGGGTGCGACCTCGGTGGTAATATCAGCCCGAAGCATATGGATGGACGGTGCCGAAGCTTTCAGCCGGATGCCGTATTTGCCGTTCTGACGGGAGATCTCCGGCTCCTCCAGCGTCAGATCACTGGTGTCCGGCATCACAATGCCGTATCCGGTGCGGTTTACCTCCTCCATGGCCTCCCGGATGCGCTCATATTTTTGCTCCATGGCAGACAGACGCACCAGCAGGTCAAACAGCTGCCCTTCATCGGAGAGGCTGTGGCCGGTTTTGCGGCCCAGGATTTGATAAAACAGCTGCGGCTTCATATCCAGCCGGATGCGGGCGCCGCCGTCACTGAGTGTCAGCGCAGAAATCCGGGCTTCCTGTGCGAACTCTGCTGCCCCTAACGCATCGGCCAGCGCACGCACCTCCCGCATCCGTTGCAGCCCGGCACCGTGCTGACGGATGGCGGCAAAGACGGCCTGCCGCAGGGGATGCCCCTTTTCCAGTGCGGTCAGCCAGCGGGGGATTTCCAGACGGATTTCCCGCACCGGAAATTCCATCAGTACCCGCGACAGCAGCTGCTGGATCTGATCGGTGGTCAGGGTACGGCAGTTCACCGGCAGTACAGGCACCTGATACTGTGTTTCCAGCTGTGCGGCCAGATTCCGTGCGGCAGCTGTTTCGGGGTCGATGCAGTTCAGCAGTACCGCAAAGGGCTTCCGGATGTCTTTCAGCTCCTGAATGACCCGTTCTTCCGCTTCGGCATACTCCGCGCGGGGAATATCGGAAATGCTGCCGTCGGTGGTGACGACGATGCCGATGGTGGAATGCTCCGTGATGACCTTTTTGGTGCCGATTTCCGCCGCCATATTGAAGGGGATGGGTTCATCGAACCACGGCGTTTTGACCATACGGGGCTGGTCGTTTTCGATGTAGCCGATGGAACTGGGGACGATGTACCCCACACAATCAATCATCCGGACGTGCAGAACGGCATTGTCGTCCAACCGGATGGGGACGGCCTCCTCAGGGATGAACTTGGGCTCGGTCGTCATAATGGTGCGCCCGGAGGCGGATTGCGGCAGCTCATCGGTGGCCCGCTCCCGTTCGTGGGGGTCTGCGATGTTGGGGATGACCAACGTGTCCATGAACCGCTTGATGAAGGTAGATTTGCCTGACCGGACCGGCCCCACGATGCCGAGATAAATATCGCCGCCGGTCCGGGTGGCGATGTCCCGGTAAATGCTGGTTTGAGTCATTGTACGTTCCTCCGCTTGCCATATTCGCATATTGTATATTATGGATATGAATGGCAATGCGGATTTAGCACAAAAAAACACGGACAACATTCCGGAGAACATTGTCCGTGTGCGTCATTCAAAATCCGGGAACGGCAGACCGTGGCGGCGCAGAACGCGGTACAGCAGGATGCCGAGTACACCGCAGGAGAGCACCTCGCCCAGAAAGACGGTGATATACAGATACGGCAGCGATTCAGCCAGTCCGTACACCACGCTGAGTACCGGAGGCACGACCAGCGTATTGGCCAGAATGGGCGGGAGAACAGCGGCATAAGGTGTTTTCCGCAGCCACCGGGTACCGATGGCCCCCAACAGGGTCGCCAGACTGCCGAACACCACGTCCCAGAAAGCGGCGCCGGTCAGCAGGTTGGCCAGTAAACACCCGGCAAACAAGCCGGGGACGGCGGCGGAGGTAAACACCGGCAATATGGTCAGTGCTTCGGAAATACGGACCTGAATGCTGTAATTGGCCAGTCCAAGAGTGTTTGCGATTAACGTGAGTACTACATAGAGGGCAGCGATTACTGCTGCCTGTGCCAAGAAGGCAGTGTTGTTTTGCTTTTTCATTTTCTTTTCTCCTAGTTTTGTTTTTGTCCTCGCACATGCGGTTCGGTCAGGATGGTTTCGAACTGACCGCAAATAAGTCAGGAGCTGCATATAAGCAAGTCCTGACTTGGAATAGTATACTATATCAATTTCAAAAGTCAAGCTAAAACTGGTCCAAAGAATTCCCTCAAGGCTTCCAAATATGCTTCCGGAGCTACCGGATAGCTGAGACCATGCCCGGCTCCGGGAATTGTAACCAGTTTTTTGGGCGAAGTACAGAACTCGAAGTTTTGCTTGCTCATGTGGCAAGGGACATAGGCGTCATCTTCTCCATGGAA
>JAFTRF010000165.1 GCA_017462405.1 Clostridia bacterium
ACTGTTAATCCATTTGCAGCTGATAAAGGAGGTGCAGTCAAATGGCAAAGTGTGATTTCTGCGGTAAGGACGTCGCTTTCGGCATTCGTGTTTCTCACTCTCACAGACGTACCAACCGGACTTGGAAGCCCAATATCAAGCGTGTAAAGGCAATTGTTGACGGTTCCCCGAAGCGTGTATACGCCTGCACCCGCTGTCTGCGTTCCGGTAAGGTTACCCGCGCAGTCTAAGCAACAACCCCCGAACATCTGTCACAACACGGCACGAAAAAGATTGTCCAGCGGACAGTCTTTTTTTCTTTGCTGAAACGCAGAAACTGCCCGGACGAAAGTGTGTCCGGGCAGTTTTGCTTTATTGGAAAGATCGTAATGCTTTACTTTTCGTCGCCGCGCTGACGGACAACCATACGAATGGGCGTACCGGTCAGACCGAAAGTCTCACGGATGCGGTTTTCCAGATAACGCTGATACGAGAAATGGAACAGTTCCGCATTGTTCACAAAGAACACGAAGGTCGGCGGCTTGGTACCGGCCTGCGTCATATAGTAGATCTTCAGACGCTTGCCCTTGTCTGTGGGCGGCTGGACCCGTGCGGTGGCATCGGCCAGAATGTCGTTGAGGCGGCCGGTGGAAATACGCATAGCATTGTTGGCGGCGGCTTCATTGATGTGGCGGAACAGTTCGTCCACACGCTGACCGGTCTTGGCGGAAATAAACACGATGTCCGCATAGGACATGAAGGAAAATTCTTCCTTCAGCAGTTTTTTCATATCCGGCAGGGTCTTGTCGTCCTTGACCACGGCATCCCACTTGTTCACCGCGATGATGCAGGCCTTGCCCTTTTCATGGGCCAGACCGGCCACCTTGGTGTCCTGATCGGTAAAGCCTACGGTGGCATCGATCATGATCACGCACACGTCGGCGCGTTCCACCGCCATCTCGGCGCGCATGATGCTGTATTTTTCAATGGCCTCATCCACCTTGCTTTGGCGGCGCAGACCTGCGGTATCAATAAAGACGTATTTGCCGAACTGGTTTTCCACGTCGGTATCAATGGCATCGCGGGTCGTGCCGGCAATGTTGGACACAATAGAGCGCTCCTGACCAGAGATCCGGTTGATCAGCGACGATTTGCCTACATTGGGCTTGCCAATGAGGGCCACCTTGATGGCTTCGGGACCGTCTTCTTCCCCGTCATCGTCGGGCAGATAGCGCAGCACTTCGTCGAGCAGGTCGCCGGTGCCGCTGCCGTGGAGGGACGATACTCCGATGGGGTCGCCCAGACCCAGATTGTAAAACTCGTAAAACTCTGCGGGAGGCTCACCGGGGGTGTCGCACTTGTTGACGCACAGCACCACGGGGCGACCGCTCTTGACCAGCATGGCGGCGATTTCTTCATCGGTCGCTACCACGCCGCTGCGCAGATCCGTTACAAAAATGATCACATTGGCCGCTTCAATGGCCAGCTGTGCCTGACGACGCATCTGGGACAGAATCACATCATTGGAATACGGCTCGATACCTCCGGTATCCACCAGCATAAAGGTTCGTCCGCACCACTCGCAATCACCGAAAATCCGGTCCCTGGTCACACCGGGGGTATCGTCGATGATGGACAGGCGGCGGCCGATGAGTTTATTGAACAGCGTGGCTTTGCCCACCTTGGGCCGGCCCACGACGGCCACGACAGGTTTTGCCATTGGTATTTCATCCTCTCTTTTTATAATTACAATTGAAACGCTTAAAAATCTGCGGTGCCGAGCAGGGCCTCCAGCAAATCCGCGCCCTCGCTGCCGACGACGCGCACCGTTACACCCAGCTTTTCTTCCAGCCCGCACAGGGATACGTCGTCCAGCAGGAGATCCCCCTCATGCCGCAGCATCACGTTGGGCATCAGCAGTTCTTCGCCCAATTCTTTGCCTTGCAGCTGTGCCAGAATGTCCTGTCCGGTGACCAGCCCGGACACGTTGATCAGCGGGCCGAAAAAGTCGTTCCGGATGGAATACACGGTGAAATCCAGCATGGGACACTTTTCACGCACTTCCGCAACCAACTCCCGCAGAACAGGGGCGGCCCCCTCACCGGTAATCAGGCTGATTTTGCGGGGAGCGTCCAGCACCGACGGCTCCAGTTCTTCCAGCAGCTCCCGCACCTGCGTCCGCAGCAGCGTAATGGAGCCGACGCCATTGTCCAGCTGAACATAGCCGTCGTAATATTCTTCTTCCGGCAGGGGACGGCCTGCCAGCAGGTAAAATTCATCGGACGCATAGCACAACCCCACGCCGAATTCCTTGCGGCATTGGGCAGCAAACGATTCGATGATGTCAATCACTTCGCCCGCCGTTTCCGCGGTATAGGGATCAATATGCGGCAGAGAATCACGGTAGCGGGTCAGTCCCACCGGCACCGCCGCCACACTCTGCATGGCGGGATACAGCTTCTTCAGGTCGCTCAGCGTCCGCCGGAGTTCATCCCCGTCGTTGACGCCGGGGCACAGCACCAGCTGTCCGTTGAGCTGCGTCCCCCGCTCCGCCAGCTGATACAGGAAGTCCAGCGACTTGCCCGCAAACCGGTTGCCCATCATCTTCACCCGCAGTTCGGGGTTGGTCGTATGGACGGAAATATTGATGGGGCTGATGTGCATCTCCACAATGCGGTCCACTTCCTCCTGACTCAGGTTCGTCAGGGTAATATAGTTGCCGAACAGGAACGACAGACGGTTGTCGTCGTCCTTGAAATACAGCGACTCCCGCATCCCCGGCGGCATCTGGTCAATGAAGCAGAACATACAGTTGTTCCGGCAGCGGCGCTGCTTGTCCATCAAATAGGTTTCAAATTCCAGTCCCAGAAAAGAATACCGGGGCTTGCGCAGATGCACCTGACGCTGCACACCGGCCTCGTCGGCCACGCACACCGTCAGTTCCGGTTCGGTTTCATAAAAACGGAAATCCAGCACATCCCGCACCGGATGGCCGTTGATGGAAATCAGATATTCGCCCGGCCGGATGCCGTGGCGCTTGGCCGGGCTGCGCGCTTCCACGCCCGTGATGCGTACTGCCATAGCGGTACTCCTTCCGTTGTAAAATCATCGGCGCCGGGGCGCCGCATTATAACTAAAAAAATAGAGGGGGATTCCTCCTCCTCTACCTTTCCCGGATGCGAAAGGTCTACTTATTCTTCAACCTTTACGACCTGTTTGCCATTGTAATATCCGCAATTAGCACACATTCTGTGCGGGCGCTTGTAGTCGCCGCACTGCGGGCACTTCATCAGAGCCGGAGCGTCCAGCTTCCAAACGTTGGAACGTCTCTTGTCTCTTCTGGCCTTGGATACTTTTCTCTTCGGTACCGCCATCGTCAGCACCTCCTTGCAAGAATTCAGAGTTTACCCCAGAAGCTTTTTCAGAACTTCCAGGCGAGGATCAATCGGCTTGTCCGTACAGCGGCACTGCTCAATATTGAGGTTGATACCGCATTTCGGGCAAATCCCTTTACAGTCGTCTTTGCACAAAAACTTCGTCGGAAACTCCAACATGACGTCCGCATGAACCAACTCGTCCAGATCCAGACGGAGGCCCTCCTCCACCACGATCAGGTCGCCGGTGTCCTCCCCGTTCAGGGAATCCACCAGAATGTGCTCCATGTTCCGCACAAATTCGAATTCCGTCTCTGCCGTACAACGGTCGCAAGGCATTTTCAGCACCGTACGAACCTCATACCGTAAACAGACAATACCGGCGGTGTTTGATGCAACACCGGTCACCCGAAGGGGAGCCTGAAAGGGCTTCTGCCCGTACATGATCTCCTCCGACCAGTTCAACTCCGTGGAAAACTCCACTGGGGCCGATTCACCGATGAATAGTTTTTTCAATTCCAAAAACATATCCTGCACCTCTGCACGTACTATAGTATTATAAAGAATAAAATCTCTTTTGTCAAGGGATTGCCGCAAGTTTTTTCATTTTATCCCGGATTCTCCCGATATGTATCGGAAAGCCGGAGGCACAACGGCCAACCGGCTTTCCATCTTACATATTTTTGTTGCTTATTTGCTCAGGCGGGCTTCCAGTTCCGCCTTCTGCGACTCATAGCCAGGCTTGCCCAGCAGTGCAAACATATTCTTCTTGTAGCTTTCCACACCGGGCTGGTTGAAGGGGTTCACGCTCAGCAGATAACCGGAAATGGCGCAGGCCTTCTCGAAGAAGTAGATCAGATAGCCCAGTTCACGCTCGGTGGCTTCGGGCATCTGGATGACAATGTTCGGCACGCCGCCGTCGCAGTGCGCCAGCACGGTGCCTTCGAACGCCTTCTGATTGATGTAGGACATCGGGCGGTCCTTCAGGAAGTTCAGACCATCCACGTTTTCCTCATCTTCGTTGATATAGATCTCCTGCTGTGCCTTTTCAATGAGCACCACCGTCTCGAACAGGTCGCGGCGGCCGTCCTGAATGTACTGGCCCATGGAGTGCAGATCGGTGGAGAAAATCGCAGATGCGGGGAAAATACCCTTCTGGTCCTTGCCCTCGCTCTCACCGAACAGCTGCTTCCACCACTCACTCATCATGGTGAAGGACGGCTCATAGCTGACCAGCATTTCGATCAGCTTGCCCTTGCGGTACAGGATGTTACGGGCAGCGGCGTAACGATAACAGGGGTTCTTGGTCAGGTCGGTATCGCACAGTTCAAACTGCGCCTGTGCAGCGCCCTGCATCAGCGCGTCGATGTCGGCACCAGCGACGGCGATGGGCAGCAGGCCCACGGCAGTCAGTACGGAGAAACGGCCGCCGACGTCATCCGGAACCACGAACGTCTCGTAGCCTTCACGGGTCGCCAGTGCTTTCAGCGTACCCTTTGCGCGGTCGGTGGTGCAGTAGATGCGCTCGCGGGCACCGTCACGGCCGTACTTCTTCTCCAGATAATCCCGCAGCACGCGGAAAGCGATGGCCGGCTCGGTGGTGGTGCCGGACTTGGAAATCATGTTGATGGACACGTTTTTGCCGTCGCAGATGTCCAGCAGCTGGCTCAGTGCGGTAGAGCTGATGCTGTTGCCCGCAAAGTAAATGTCCGGCGTCTTCTTGGGCAGGGCATTGTACATGGGGGACTTCAGAAATTCAATGGCAGCACGGGCGCCCAGATAGGAGCCGCCGATGCCGATCACGATGAACACGTCGGTGTCGGAAATAATTTTCTGCGCTGCCTTCTTGATCCGGGCAAATTCCTCCCGGTCATATGCAGAGGGAAGTTCTACCCAACCGGTAAAATCGCTGCCCATGCCGTTTTTCTGATGCAGCTGATCGTGTGCCAGCTTTACCTGCGGCGCAATCGCCGTGTACTCATCGGCACCAATGAACGAAGAAAGATAGCGATCGTTTAATGTTACTGCCATTTGTATCATCCTTCCATAATTCGAACTCGCAAATACCTGAATTACGGTATTGCGATATAGATATATATTTATATCATACTGCACAACAATCTTTGTAACAATGTAAAAAACGCTCCATGGAATGTAATTTTGTTGACTCCGACCTCTGCAAGCACCGGATATTCTGCAATCTGCTCTCCGCCGAGCCACAGTTCCGCACTTCCGATGCGCTGGCCTTTTTCCACCGGTGCCTCCAGTGCATCCTCCATATTCAGCCGGTATTCCACCTTCCCGGCAGTTCCCCGTTTCAGCAGCAGCGATGTCTGCGGCTGAACGATAGCCCCCTGTACGGTACTTTTCATGCCGTTTTGGACCGCCGTTTCCGGCACGATGAGCGAATCCAGTGCAGGCCGCAGCGACTCCCAGCCGGCAAAGCCATAATTCATCAGTGCCGCCGCCGAGGAAAACCGCTGGGTCGAGGTGCTGCACCCCAGCACGACGGAAATCATGGTCATGCCGTCGCGGGTGGCGGTCCCGCAAAAACAGTTGCCCGCATCGTCGGTGGTGCCGGTTTTCAGCCCGGTGATCCCCGCATAGGTTTTCAGCAGCTTGTTGGTATTGGCCAGCTGAGTCTTTCCGCCCCGCAGATCGTACATCCAGATCATTGTATACTCAAACACTTTTTCATGCCGGAGCAATTCCTGCGCCACCAGCGCGATGTCGTAAGCACAAGTATACTGCCCCTCCTCATCAAAGCCGGTGGTATTCAGATAGTACGTATCTTCCATCCCCAGCTCGGCCGCCCGCTGATTCATCCGGAGCAGAAAAGCCTCCTCCGACCCGGCTACGTGCTCTGCCAGTGCCACGGTCGCATCGTTGGCCGATTGGATGATGACGGCCTTCAGCAGATCGTCGACCGTCATCACTTCCCCCACCTCCAGCCAGATCTCCGAGCCACCCATGGAATTGGCAAATGCGCTGACCGTTACCTTGTCTTCTGTATGGATCTGCCCGTTTTCCAGTGCCTCCATAAACAGCAGGATGGACATCAGCTTCGTGACGGAACCCGCCGCCCGATGTTCCTTGGCATTTTTTTCAAACAATACCGTCCCGCTCCCTGCATCCATCAGCAGTGCCGCCTTTGCATCGGCACCCAGTTCTGCGCCGCGGGCAGTTTGCGGAACGGCCGCCGTCCATACAATCGTCGCCGCCAGCAGCAGGACCGGCACACGCATCCATCGTTGCTTCATGCATTTCTCTCCCTTGTGGATTGGTATTTGCTTCTATATGTATGCATCGCAAGCGGCGGATAGACAAAAAAAGCATTCCCGGAAAACACATCTTCCGGGAATGCCTGTCAATCAAGATAATATGTTACAGGAATCGCGCAATTTCGTCGCCAATGACCCGCGCCATACCGTAGAAGCCCAGATCGTTCGGATGGGTGCCGTCCACGCTGCACTCTGCACGCGGCAGACCGGCATACAGCGATTCGCCGTCGATGAACCGCACCAGCTTATCGCCGTTGGCCACTGCGCGGGTGAAGGTTGCCAGAATCACTTCGCGGCGCTTGCAGGAATCGGCATAGCGCACATCGTCGCCCCAGCCGTCCGGTCGTCCTACCATGATGATCGGCAGATCGGGATGCGCTTTCCGCATGGCATCGTACAGTTTCCAATGCGTGTTCTTCAGATGGTCGATGGTTTCGGCATTGTGGTCATAGTCCATGACGAACACGGAGCATTCCTGTTGGGTCAGATACTCGATCATGAGATCCTCGCCCTTGGCATTGCCGGAAAAGCCCAGGTTGTGGTAATCCATATCAAAGCGGCGGGCAATGTAATTTTCATAGCAGGTGCCGGGACGGGACGCGCAGCCACCCTGCGTGATGGAGGAACCATAATAGAGAATTTTGCCCGGACGGCTGTAGGGCTTGCCCTCAGACAGCACCGCATCGGCACGCACACCAATATACAAATCCTTCACATCGTGATACAACGGGAAGGTGATGGTAAAGCTCCGCAGCTTGCGGTCGGGGAATTTCACCACACCCTCAAAGCTGGCGGTGCGGTCGGCCGCCGGACGAATCGGCGGCTGATAGGAGCCGCGGTACACACTGCGTCCGTCTACTTCCTCATAAATGTCAAAACCACGGATGCCCAGCATCGCCATGTGCGCCATATTGGTGAAGTGACGCATTACGCTGCGGATGGCCACGTAGTCGGAGTTGGTGGTGAAGCGCACACGACCGCCCGCGGTGTTTTCGTTCAGCTGCGACACGCCCAGCGTGATCTGTGCCGCCACTTCGGGATCCATGCGCACAAACCACGGCTGCGTCAGCGGCTCATAAAAGCCGTACAGCTGAAACGGCGCCTGACGCACATTATGGTATTTCAGATTTTCCAGACCAAGGGTCGATGCCGCCGCAAAATTGGCATCCAGTTTCTCGATATTCATTCGGATTTCCTCCTGACGATGTTATCGGCGGTAATTTTTCCGGAAGTTCCGCCGTGTTTTCCAGTACGAAGCCTGCTGTTTCAGATGTTTCAGCCCGGACGGGCCAAAAAACAGAATCAGATTGATCAGCGACAGTGCGATGGCCATCCGGTCGGAGCCACTGCCGGTGATGAAGCCCCAGCCGTACAGCACAGCATCCAATATGGCCAGATACTTCACCTTTACCGGAAGTATCATGAACACCAGCACTTCAAAATCGGGGTAATACAGTGCAAACGCAAAAAACAACGACAAATTCAGATAAAGGTTGGTACCCCATCCGGTCAACAATGCCGCTGCAATGGCCCCCAGCATACCGGTCAGATAATACAGCGTAAACCGGTCGCTTCCCAGTTCCCGCTCCAGTCCGTTTCCCAGCAGGATGTTGAAATAGATGCCGAAAAACAGCCAGAGCAGCGAATACGATGACGGCATGAATACAAATGTCACCAGCCGCCATATTTCACCCTGCATCACACGGCTCATGTCCAGCGCCAGTATCCCGCTCAGTCCCAGTTCCGGCATGAAGTATTCCGCCAGAAAGACTACGGCCATGCCTCCGCTGACGATATACATCAGCTGCGGAATGGCGATCTTCCGCAGTATCCGATTTATTTTGTGTTTCCACATCATTGTACAACATCCTTTCAAAATTTTCGGTTCGTTGCGGACGCCGGCCCCTACAAGGCCACATACATTGTTCCGCGGTACTGTTTACAGCTTACACCCGCCCAATATCATACAAGCGGCGAAGCCGCTTCCATCACTACTCATTGGTTCTCACACGCCCGCCTGTCGCCGCATAGTATGACAACAGACCAAACCGATGGGAGTGACCTGTGAATGACCAAAGAAAAGCCCATTCCGCCGCTGTGCATCACCACGGCTTTGCCCGATTGCCCGCAGGTGGCCATGGCCTATGTGCCGTTCCAGCAGATGACGGAAACGTACGATCCGGAAAAAGCACTGCACTGCGGCACGCTCTTTCCGGAGCTGAACAAGCCCTTCTGCGGGTGCCGGAAAGGAGGCAGCAGCCGATGAACCGCGAAATGCTTTTGCGCCGCATCAGCGCACTGCAGTTTGCCATCTGGGAGCTGCACATGTATCTGGACACGCATCCCTGCTGCGAACACGCACTCCAGCGCTACAACGATCTGAACGACCAGCGCATGGTGCTGATGGAACAATATGAGGAACGCTTCGGTCCCTTGCAGGCCTGTGGCGACGTCCGTTGGGACTGGGTACAATCGCCGTGGCCGTGGGAACCGGACTTTCCCGGCAACGTCCGGGAATAGCCGCAGGAAAGGAGACCGACAGCCATGTTTGTGTATGAGAAAAAATTGCAATATCCGGTCCGGATCGCGACCCCTAACCCGCGTCTGGCCAAAATCATCATCACGCAGTACGGTGGGCCCCGACGTCCGTAATCTCTTGTCCCGCCGTTCAGCCGACCCAGTAGTAATATTTCTGTTTCATGTTGAAAATCACGAATACCCGGCCCTTGATCTCATCCTCCGAAATGTACGGGTCTGCCCACGAGCGGCTGTCCATGGAATTTGTCCGGTTGTCTCCCAGCATCAGATAATGCCCCTCCGGTACGGTAAATTCCGCCCGTCCGTTCATCGGCATCGTCTTGCCGTTGACATAATCCGATTCATCCAGCAGTTCTCCATCAATATACACACAACCGTCGGACAGTGTTACCGTTTCGCCGGGCAGGCCGATCACCCGCTTCACCAGCGAATCTTCCAGCCCGGTTTTTTCACTGTGAAAAATCACAATGTCTCCCCGGCAGATGTCCTCGCTGCGGTATGCGTTGCGGTCTGCCAGCATATACGAGCCCACAGGGATCGTCGGTACCATCGAACCGGTAGGCACATGCGCGTACAGAAATACCCATGCCCGCAGTGCCAGAATCGTCAGAAGTATCACCAATGCAATGAGCACGAAATCCCATTCTGCCAGAAATTTAAGCCATCTGGCCAGCGGCTTTTTTTTCCTGGCCGGTGTCGTTATGAAGCGGGTGCCGCCTTTTTTTCGGGTTGTTTTGCTGTGCACAGCTATCCCTCACTTTCATTTTATGTTGGTATTGTACGCTTTTTTATGTATAAATGCAAATCTCCCCGGAAATTTCTCATAGAATTCACATTTTTCTAAAAAAATTACTTCTCAAATGCAAATTTTTATGATATACTAACAACAATGGCCATTTACGACCGGATTGCATATCTTTGATATTGAAAGGCTGATCATCATGAACTCTTTTATTTCGCTGGATGTCAAAAAGCTCAACGAAGAATCCCCCTTTGTGATGCTGGGCGACCGCTGGGCGCTGCTGACCGCCGGCACCGTCAAGGACTGGAACACCATGACCGTCAGCTGGGGGCAGCTGGGCGTACTGTGGAACATGAATGTAGCTACGGTATACGTCCGTCCGCAGCGTCACACGTTGAAATACATGGATGAAAACGATTATTTCACCCTGAGCTTCTTCGGTCCGGCACACCGTCCGGCGCTGGCATTCTGTGGCAGATACTCCGGCCGGGATGTGGATAAGGCGCGGGAAACCGGATTGACCCCCATTTTCGCCGACGGCTCCGTCGCCTTTGCGCAGGCTGAAACCATTCTGGTCTGCCGCAAGCTGTACCGTCAGCAGCTCTCCCCCATGTGTTTTCTGGATGCAGAAGTAGAAAAGCGCAATTATAAGGGCGATCATCATTTTGCTTTCACCGGGCAGATCGTCGCCGCGTATCAGAAGGCCCGCTGATCGCGGCCGGATGTAAAAAAGACGCTTGCCGCGTCGGGAAAGGTCGGATATTACGGCAATGTCAAACAACAAATACAAAAGCCTGCTTACCAATACACTGATCTTTGGTATCGGCACCTTTGGCTCCAAGCTGCTGGTCTACTTTATGCTGCCGCTGTACACCTCGGCGCTGACCACGGCAGAATACGGTATCACCGATCTGATTACCCAGACCGCCAATCTTCTGCTTCCGCTGGCCAGTCTGGGCATCACCAGTTCCATCGTCCGCTTCGGTCTGGATAAGGCCTATCGCAACAACACGGTTTTCAGCACCGCGCTTGCTGCTGTGGCCGTCGGGTTTACAGCCCTGCTGATGTTCTGGCCTTTGCTGGACTCCATCAAAGGCATCACCGGCTACACGCTGCTGATTTATGCGTATGTGCTTACCAGTTCCCTGCGTTCGGTCTGTGCCATTTTCGTGCGTTCCATCCACAAAGTCAAACTCTTTGCCTACGACGGAATGCAAAGCACCTTGCTGACCATTCTCTTTACCATGCTGTTCCTGCTGAAGCTGGACATGGGCATTACCGGCTATGTGCTGGCCATCGTCGTTGCTGATTTCTGTTCGGTGGTGTTCCTGTTCTTTACCGCAAGGCTGTGGGAGTATGTGGATCTGACCTCCATCAGCAGAGACATTACCGGCCAGATGCTCCGTTATTGTCTGCCGCTGATTCCCGCTTCGCTGTTCTGGTGGGTCACCAACGTATCGGACCGTTACATGGTCACTTATATGATCGATGAAACCGCCAACGGCCTGTATTCCGTATCCTACAAAATTCCTACGCTGATCAACCTGCTGTCCTCTATTTTCATGGAGGCATGGCATATGTCCGCCATTTCCGAAAAGGATTCTCCGCAGCGTTCGGCCTTTTTCACCAAGGTGTTCAATGCCTATTCCGCACTGTTGTTCTGCGCCGGTGGTTTCCTGACGCTTACCTGCCGTTTCTTCATGCGGTATCTGGTTGCGGATTCCTACTTCATTGCATGGAAGTACATCCCCGTGCTCATTTTGGCCACGGTATTCTGCTGCTTCTGCAATTTCCTGAACTCGGTCTATGTCGTGGAGCGTAAGAGTACGCTCTCGCTGCTGACAGTCATGGCCGGTGCGCTGGCCAATGTGGTAATGAACTTCATCTTCATCCCGTCGATGGGGGTCATGGGTGCCGGTATCGCTACCATGCTCAGCTATCTGGTTGTTTTCGCACTGCGGATCTACACCACCCGTTCCATGATCCGTCTGCAGATCAATTACCTGCACATGGGCATCAATACCGCGATTATCCTGCTGCAGGCAGTGCTGATGATCCTTCAGGTGCCGTACAATCTGCTGTGGTCGGCATTGCTGTTCGTAGTGCTGGGTCTGCTGAATCTGCGTACGCTGCTCGCCGCCGTCCGGGATATGCTGCTCAGCCGCAAGAAATACTGACATCGTCTCCCGACTCCCCTGCCCGGTGCAGGGGAGTTTTTTTTGCGGAAATCATTGCATCAGACGCAGGTTGTGTGTTATAATACAAGAAACAA
>JAFTRF010000166.1 GCA_017462405.1 Clostridia bacterium
GCAATTTTGGCGGCCTCCTCAACCTCCGCGTCGGTGGCATCCAGCCGTCCGTAGCGGATATTTTCCCGTACCGTCCCTGTAAACAGGTGCGTATCCTGCAGGACCATGGCGATGTTGGAACGGAGAAGTCCCCGCTCGATTTTCTCGATGGGCACCCCGTCGATGGTGATGGTGCCGTCCTGAATGTCGTAAAAGCGGGACAGCAGGTTGGTCACTGTGGTCTTTCCGGCACCGGTGGAACCGACAAAAGCAATTTTCTGACCCGGCTTTGCATACAGCGAGATGTCGTGCAGGACCGTGACCTCCGGTGTATAGCCGAAGTTCACGTTTTTCAGAATGACGTGGCCCGTGATTTTCTCCATGGGCACAATGTCGGTGTCCGGCTTTTCCGGCTCGGCATCCAGCACATCAAATACGCGTTCCGCACCCGCCAGTGCCGCAAAGACGGTATTCATCTGCATGGACACTTCGTTGATGGGGCGGTTGAACTGCCGCGTGTAATTGAGCGAGACGGTCAGACCGCCGACATCGAATTTACTCAGTGCCACCAGCACACCGCCGATGCAGGCCACCACCGCATAGACCGCATTGCACAGCTGGTGCGTGACCGGTCCCATGATGCCCGAACGAAACTGCGCCTGCTCCTGCGCACGGCAGAGTTTCTGATTCAGGTAGGCAAATTCGTCGCGGGCGCTGTCCTCGTGATTGAAGATTTTGACCACTTTCTGACCCGAAACGGTTTCTTCTGTAAAGCCGTTGAGCATACCCAGCGTTTTCTGCTGCTCCTGATAGGCTTTGCTGCCTTTTTTCATGATGGTCTTGCTCAGCCAGGTCAGCACCGGTGTTGCAATGATGGTGATCGCGCCCAGAATCGGGTTGGTGTAGATCATCAGCACGATGGTGCCTGCAATGGTGATGGCACCCGAAATGATCTGAATCAATGTGGTGTTCAGCATTTCACCCACGGTATCGACATCGTTGGTGAAGCGGGACATAATATCACCGGCGGAATGGGTGTCAAAATAACGGACCGGCAGGCTCTGCAGCTTGGCAAACAGCTCCGACCGCATACGAACCAGCGTTTTCTGCGAGGCACGCAGCATCAGCCATTGCTGCAGCCAGTGGCACAGCACCGACACGGCATAGACCGCCGCGAGAAATGTCAGCCACAGTGCCAGACCCTCCAGCCGTGCAGCAAAGTTGCCGTCCGCCGGGTCGAAGTAAATGAACTTGTTGATGATGGGCCGGAGCAGGTACGAAGCCGCCAACGATGATACCGTATAAAGCACCGCACAGCAAATGGCTGCCAGAATCAGCCCTTTTTCGTGGGCGATGTATTTCATCAGACGCAGGATGGAGGCTTTCATATTTTTGGGCTTGCCCGATGCGCCCAGTGCGCGGTCGCGGCCACCCCGCGGTCCGATTTCCATTTGTTTGGCATCGGTGCCGGCTTTCATTCCGCTGTATTTGGCTTCGATGCGTTTTTTGCGGAGTTCGTTCATTGTTTTTTCTCCTCCCCGTCTTTCTGGGAATAATAAATCTCCCGATAGGTTTCGGAACAGCGCATCAGCTCGTCGTGGGTGCCGCAATCCACGATGCGGCCGTTGTCCAGCACGATGATTTTATCCGCATCCATAACGGAGGTAATACGCTGGGCGATGATCAGCTTGGTGGTGTCGGCCATCTGTTCCCGGAATGCCCGGCGGATGCAGGCGTCGGTAGCGGTGTCCACGGCGCTGGTCGAGTCGTCCAGAATCAGGATCTTCGGCTTCTTCAGCAGCGCACGGGCAATGCACAGGCGCTGCTTCTGACCGCCCGACAGGTTGCCGCCGCCCTGACCGATTTCGGTTTCGTAGCCGTCCGGGAATGCGGACACAAAGCTGTGCGCCTGCGCGATCCGGCAGACCTCCGCCAGTTCCTCATCCGTTGCGTGCTCGTTGCCCCAACGGAGGTTTTCGGCCACCGTACCGGAGAACAGCGTGTTCTTCTGCAGCACGACGGCTACATTTTCGCGGAGTTCATGAAGCGACAGGTCGCGCACATTGACCCCATCTACGAGCACATCGCCCTGGTCGGTATCGTACAGGCGCGGGATCATGGACACGAATGTGGTCTTGCCCGAACCGGTGGAGCCAATGATGCCCACCAATTCGCCCGACTGGATGCTGACGCTGACATCGTCCAGAATGGGCGTCGGCGTGTCCTTGAAATAGCGGAACGTCACATGGCGGAATTCAACGGAGCCAGATGCAATTTTGTGGTCGCGCGCCGCCGCACGGTCGTCGGTAATCCGGGACACCGTATGCAGCACTTCGGAAATGCGCCGGTCCGATGCCGCCGCACGGGTGCCCTGCAGGAAGATATTCGCCAGAAAATTCAGCGCCGTCAGTACCTGCGACAGATATGTAATGAATGCGGTCAGCGTGCCGATTTCCATGTTGCCGATGATGATCTGTCGGCCGGCGATCCAGACCACGATCAGCGTAGTTACGTTCACCGCAAGCGCCGAAATGGGCTGCATCAGGATCATCGTCTGCAGCGCCGATACGGTTTTCTCCATCAGCTTGTGGTTGGTCGCCTTGAATTTTTCTTTTTCATGTTCCTCTCGCACGAAGGATTTGATGACCTTTTCGTTGGTGATGACTTCGCCGATGTTGGTATTGAGCGTATCCAGCTGCTTCTGCATGATCGTGTAACGCGGCGAGGCCGTCCGGATAATCAGAAAGGTCGCAAGCGCGAGGATGGGCATCACCACCAGAATGATCCACGCAATATCGGGATTCAGCATAAACGACATGACCAGTGCGCCCACCAGCATGATCGGGCTGCGGAAGCAGCCCCGCAGCAGGGATTGCGTGAAATTCTGGATCTGGGTGATGTCGTTGGTGGTGCGCGTAATCAGCGAACCCGTGGAAAAGCGGTCAATATCGCTGAACGAGAAGGTCTGGATCTGGTCAAAGACCTCCTGCCGGACTCCGGCCGCCATCCGGGCTGCACCCCGGACCGCAAAAAATGCGCCCAACACACCGGTAATCATCATGGCTACGGCGATCAGCAGCATATAAAAGCCGTTTTGAAAAATGTAGGGAATATCCCCGTTGGCAGCACCCTTGTCGATGATGTTGGCATTGATAAACGGCAGGATAAATTCACCTGCCGCCTCCAGTGTCATGAACAGGGGGCCGAGCAAAAAGCAGTACCAATGCTTTTTGATGTGTTTTGCATATTTTTTCATAAATATTGTTCCTCCTCCGTTTCTGCGGAATTTCCGGTTTCTTTTATTATATATGAACAACTTTTGCTTTTGTGCATGGATATTTTCAAGAAATCCGAAAACATGGATCGTGATCCGGTATGGACTGCAGCCCATCATAAAACAGCCTTGCTCCGTGCAAATGCCGGAACAAGGCTGTCTTTATTGTGGTTTATTCATCGGAAAAATGCGTGATGCAAATCATCCGCCCTGAGATGAGGTCGTGTTGTCCTGTGTTGAAGTGGTAGGTTCCGTCGGGGTGGACGGCACAACCGGCTTCACGACGACCGGGGGCTTGTAGACCCACTTCTCACCCGCACGGATGACCGTACCGCGATGCTCACGGCAGGAGGTCATGCCGCTGTTGAGCTTGTACCAGCCCTGCTTGGCGTTGGGACACAGCGTAGTAGCGAACTGACCGGTCTTGGTGCAGTACCAACGCTGGACAATGCTGTCCGGCGTATCAAAAGTGATCTGCTCCTTGCCGTTGAGGTATTCCTGCATAATACGCTTCCAGATATACACCGAGTGGTGATTACCGGCGATATACTTGGGTACGAACTCATAGCCGCACCAGATACCTGCCACGCAGTAGGGGTTGCCGGCCACGAACCAACGGTCCTTAAAGTCGTTGGTCGTACCGGTCTTGCCGTAAATTTCCCACGTGCCGATTTTCGCATTGCGGGCTGCGTTGGCGGCGCCGCTCTTGTTCTGCACAACAGCCTGCAGCATCTTGTTCATGACACCTGCGGTGCTTTCGCTGATGGCCTGCTCGTACAGGGGATCGCGGTTGTCCAGAATGACTTCGCCGTCAATGTTCTCAACATAATAGTAGGAGTAGGAATCGTACAGCTTGCCGCCGTTGCCGAATACGCTGTAGGCCTCGGTGATCTCCTGTACGGTAACACCGATCAGCGTACCGCCGGTTGCCATCGAGGAGAGGGTCTTGTCGGTGTCGGTCTTGCCGTTTTCATGCGTGTACACATCGTACAGGGAATCGAGCGAATAGCGGTTCTTACCAAAGTCAAAGGCACGGTTGATGGTCAGGTAGTCGTTGATCAGATGCACCGACACGGCATTGGCGGAAACTTCCAGACCAAACTGTACGGTCACATCGCCGTAATAGAAGCCATAGGAGTTGCGGGGATAGAGCGAGCCGTTTGCCAGGCGGATCGGCTCATCCGGAACGATGGTGGACCAGTCCACCAGATCCAGTTCGATGGACGGCGAGTAAGCCGTCAGCGGCTTGATGGAGGAACCGGGCTGACGCTTGGCATCCGTGGCCAGCGAGTTCAGCAGGTTACCGGTTTTCTCGCCACGGCGGCCGACGGTAGCCAGGATACGGCCCTCGTAGTCCACGCAGAAGATACCGGACTGCAGCGTCGGCAGGCTGGAAATCAGCGACTTGGCATTGGTGATATAGTGCTTTTCGCAGATGGACTGCAGTTTCTGATCCACGGCGGAGTAAATCTTCAGACCGCCCTGATACAGCATGGACTTGGCCGCTTCGCTGCTGTAGCCCGCTGCGATCAGGTCTTCCACTACATCCTCGCGGATCATATCGGTGTACCAGTCCACGACGGCCGTTGCGCTGGTAGCGCTGTCACCGGGGTTCAGTTCCAGCTTGGAAAACCGGCAGATCAGATAGTCTTCCTTGCTGATATAGCCCTGATCGTACATATTGTACAGCACATCGTTGCGGCGCTTGGTGTTGTTGTTGGGATAATAGATGGGGTTGTAGCTGGAGGGATTCTGCGTAATGCCGGCGATGGCCGCACATTCCATCAGCGTCAGATCCTGCACATCCTTGTCAAAGTAGGTGCGTGCCGCCGACTGTACGCCGTAGGCACCGCCGCCCAAATTGATCAGGTTCAGATAAGCCTCCAGAATCTGGTCTTTGGAATATTCTTTTTCCAGATTCAGCGCCTTGAAAATTTCCGTCAGCTTA
>JAFTRF010000167.1 GCA_017462405.1 Clostridia bacterium
ACAACAAGCACCACAACACCCGCAAGCGCGGCAGATAAATCAACACCACGGAGGCACCGTATTTTGCGGTGCCTAAAGAGCCCTCTCAGTCTCGCTTTGCTCGACAGCTCTCCCGGAGGGAGAGCCCTTGGCAACAGGAAAGTTTTGCCGTCAACCCCGAAAAACGCAGGAAAAATTAAAGTTTTGCCAAAGGCTCCCCCTTCGGGGGAGCTGGCAGCCCGCAGGGCTGACTGAGAGGGCTAGAACCTGCGGCCGAATTTATGTACCATCCTGTCGCTATGTCTTGTAATGGACTTTTTCGACAGCCTCAGGCATCGCAATTTTGCGGTGCCTCTTTTTTTGTGGGCAAACCCTTTACATTGCCGGTACTCCCTACGGACTGGCACGACGCAACCGTGGCATAAATTCACCAAATAGATAAATTTATAGCAAAAACGGATAAAAATCGAAATTTTCATGTGAATATTATTGTCAAACGGATGTGCTTGTAGTACAATAAAATCAGAAGCAGAGGCCATTTACATCACCCCACAGAAAGCAAGGAGGCATCTGGATGTATCGTGTACTGGAATTGAATCCGCAGCTGAAACCCTATGCAAGCGACATTGACTACCGCATGAAGCGTTACAACGAGACCCGCGCCCGGCTGTTGCCGGACGGAAAGACCCTGAAGGAATTTGCCAACGCGCACCATTATTACGGCATCCATTGGAATGGTAGCCAGTGGGTGTACCGGGAATGGGCGCCCGGTGCGGACCGGCTGTATTTCATGGGCGATTTCAACGGCTGGAATAAAACCAGCCACCCCATGACCCGGCTGGAGGCCGGGAACTGGGAAATTGTGCTGGATGGCTGGGAAAGCCTGTGGGCCGGCTGTAAGGTGAAAACCGTGGTGGAAGCCAACGGTGAGCAAACGGAACACATCCCGCTGTATGCCCGCCGGGTAGTGCAGGACCCCAAAACCATCGTATGGACGGCAGAGGTCGTGGACGAGGGCGAGAACTTCCCGTGGACCGATCAGAATTTCCGGGTCCGAAAACCCATCGTGATTTACGAAGCCCACATCGGCATGGCCAGCGAGGACGGGCACGTGGGTACCTACCGCGAATTTGCGGACAACATCCTGCCCCGCATCAAGGAGGCCGGATACAACACCATTCAGCTGATGGCCATCATGGAGCACCCCTATTACGGCAGCTTTGGCTATCAGGTGTCGAATTTCTTCGCGGCATCGAGCCGGTTTGGTACGCCACGGGAACTCAAACGGCTGGTAAATAAGGCGCATCGCATGGGTCTGCAGGTGATTATGGATCTGGTGCACTCCCACGCGGTGAAAAATACGGCTGAGGGCATCAACCGCTTTGACGGGACAGATACGCAGTTTTTCCATGCAGGGGACCGGGGCTACCACAAAGCGTGGGACACGAAGTGTTTTAACTACGGCAAGGACGAAGTCCTGCACTTCCTGCTGTCCAATCTGAAATTCTGGATGGATGAATACCATTTTGATGGATTCCGCTTCGACGGAGTCACCTCCATGCTGTACCTCGATCATGGGCTGGGCGTTTCGTTTGACAATGACAAGAAATATTTCTCACTGAACACCGATGTAGAAGCGATCACATATCTCCAGCTGGCCAACGCGCTCATCCGGGAAATCAATCCCAATGCCATCACCATTGCGGAGGATATGTCCGGTATGCCGGGCATGGCGCTGCCCATTGAGGACGGCGGCATCGGCTTTGATTACCGGCTGGCGATGGGTTTACCGGATTTGTGGGTGCGCCTGCTGAAGGAACAGACCGATGAGCAGTGGGACATCGGAAAAATCTGGGGAGAACTGTGCCTGCGCCGCTCCGGAGAGAAAACGGTTGCCTATGTGGAGTGCCACGATCAGGCGCTGGTGGGCGACAAGACGCTGATGTTCCGGCTGGCGGATGCACGGATGTATACCGACATGGACAAGAATATCCGCAATCCCGACATCGACCGCGCCATGTCTCTGCATAAGCTGATCCGGCTGATGACATTTGCGGCGGGCGGCGATGCGTACCTGAATTTTATGGGCAATGAATTCGGACATCCGGAATGGATCGACTTCCCGCGCGAGGGCAACAACTGGTCGGTACTGTATTGCCGCCGCCAGTGGAATCTGCTGGACAATGCCGACCTGAAATACCGGATGCTGGCCGACTTCGATCAGGACATCGTGGCGTTGGCGTTCAACGATCTGGTGTTTGAGCAGACGATGCCGGACCTGATTTATCTGGACCCTGGCGCAAAGGTGATCGCATTCCGGCGGAGCCAGCTGATGTTCGTGTTCAACTTCAATCCGACGCAAAATTACGAGCCGTATTACCTGCCGGTACCCGGCGGCGGCTTGTATGAAATCGTCATGGCCAGCGACGATTTGTTCTATGGCGGTGACGGCCGTGTGGTACACAAGCGGCATATGGTGCGCCGCGACGCAGAAAACAAGCACAAACTGGCGCTGATGCTGCCGGCCCGGACTGCCATCGTGGTGCGGGTGCCCAAAACGCAGGTCGCAGACCCGGTGCTGATGCGCCGCCTGCCCCGGCGGCGGCTGGTATATTGAGCAAAAAAGCCGCCTGAGGATCGTTGGCCACACGGGGCTTTCCCTATGCGGCGGATCCCGGTTTTTTCATCCCTCCGAGAAAAATTCAAAAGGCGCGCTGCATGATCCGCAGCGCGCCTTTTTCAGCCACAACATGATTTTGCCCATTCCGGCAAATATTCAAATGTCATTGTACGCCCCTGAAACGGAAAGGTCAGCGCACAGGAAAACAACATGGGGGCAGTACGGTCATCGCGGGCGCCGTATTTGTGGTCGCCCAACAGAGGAAACCCGCGGGAGGCAAACTGTACCCGGATCTGATGACTGCGCCCGGTGTACAAACGGATACGCACGACCGAGGGGTCGCCGTCGGTCAGCCGCCGGTAAGTCAGACGCGCTTCCTTGACACCACCACGGACGCGCTTGACCACGAAAACTTTGTTTTTACGACTGTCCTTCCACAGCAGGTCGCTCCAGTCGCCGGTTTCCGGCGGTGTACCGCGTACCATTGCGACATATTCCTTGACCATCGTGCCGTCCTGCACGGCTTTCGACAATGCGGCGGCGGCCGGTCTGGTGCGGGCATAGACCATCACCCCGCCTACATTCAGATCCAGCCGGTGAACGGGAAAAAACGTCCCGCCCAGCTGTTCCGACAACGTTTCCGGCAGTTGCCGCTCCGCATCCAGCCCTACGGGCTTGATGCAGACGACCAACCGGGCATCGGCATATAAAATTTCTGTCATAGCTGTCACACATTCCCCACCATGGCCAGCACTCTGGGTGCGGCGATCAAAAACCACGACGAGAACCGCTGCGGATACTGCTCCAGTTCTTGTTTCAGCGCGGCCAGCTCTACCCATCGCAGATCCATAATTTCCGACGGATCGGGGACAAGCGGCCCGTCATAATCGGCAAGCAGCACATGGTCGTATTCGTACTCGCTCAGTTCCCCGAACGGTGTGAAATACACAAAAGAAAACAGTTCCTGCGGACAGCAAGTACCTTTGGTGATGCCCAGTTCCAGCAGCAGCCGGTCCTGTACCGATTCTTCAAAGGTCTGTCCCCAACGAGGGTGCGAACAGCAGGCATTCGCCCACAGCCCGCCGGAATGGTATTTGTCCATGGCGCGGCGCTGAATCAGCATTTTGCCATTGTGAATGATAAATACGGAAAAGGCCCGATGAAGCCGTGCCGCCCGGTGCGTTTCCAGCTTTTCGCCGGAGGCGATGGGGCGGTCCAGCAGATCGACCAAAATCAAGGATTCGTTCATGTACTGCACCTGCCTTGCGTTCTTTTTATCCGCATTATACCCCGGAACGGCAGGCAATGCAAGCATTTTCGGGAAAAATCGGTGCATACTATGGGCGAAAGGAGCGTGTGCGCATGAAACACGAACGAAAGCCTGACCCGGCGCCGCAGGTGCGGGACATTCCCGGCACCCCGGAAACGG
This sequence comes from Clostridia bacterium, assembly GCA_017462405.1. Lineage (GTDB taxonomy): Bacteria > Bacillota > Clostridia > Oscillospirales > Acutalibacteraceae > RGIG4076. The sequence continues at coordinate 4,029 of JAFTRF010000167.1, forward strand.
TATGGGAACAGATCAACAAATACGGCACCTACAACATCCAGCCTACACAGGACCGGGACTGGGATTTTCCGGCCATCGGGCAGGACGATGCACCGAAAAAATGAAGAATGGTGTGACTAAATTCCGGTAGGGGCGGCAATCTGCCGCCCGTGGATATTGCGCTCTGCCGGTTGTCCGTTCATGTCGTAAATTCCGGGCGGGAGATCGCTGCGTGCTGGTTTCGGACAAAGGATTTTTTTCGGAAATTCCGGCGCTATTGACTTCCGCTGCAGAATCGGGTATCATTATTATCCGGAGAACATCCCGAAAGGAGCATGACCATGCAGATTTGTGTATACGGCGCGTCCAGTGACGACATCGCGCCTGTCTATATGGAACAGACGGAAAAATTGGGTGCAGAGATGGCATCCCGCGGCCACGGACTGATTTTCGGCGGTGGTGCGCATGGGCTGATGGGGGCCGCTGCCCGTGGTGTATCGTCTGTGGGCGGCACGATCGTGGGCGTGGCACCACACTTTTTCCATTCGCCCGGTATCCTGTACGAACAGTGCACGCAGATGATCCGTACCGAAACCATGCGGGAGCGCAAGGAGCAGATGGAGCAGCTGGCAGATGCGTTTATCATGGTACCCGGCGGCATTGGCACCTTTGAGGAATTTTTCGAGATCCTCACCCTGCGCCAGCTGGGGCGGCACGGCAAACCCATCGGCATTTTCAATGTCAACGGCTACTACGACCCGCTGCTGGCCTTGCTGGAACACGCAGCGGCACAGGGCTTCCTGAACAAGGAATGTCTGCAATTGTATACGGTCAGCAAGGATCCGGCGGAGCTGCTGGACCAGCTGACGCAGACGACCGCCGGAATCCGCACATACAAACCCGTCTGAGAACAGGAGAACATACGTATGAAAAACGAATTGACCCAAGTGGACATTGATAAAATCCAGCAGGAACTGGATGACCGCGCCAAGCTGCGGAAAAAGCTGATCGCTGACGTGCAGACTGCACGGGAATTCGGTGATCTGAGTGAGAATTTTGAATACAAGGCTGCCAAGTGGGAGAAAAACCGCAACGAGAGCCGCATCCGCTACCTCAACCGGGTGCTCCAGACGGCGGACGTGGTGTTGGCCGACTCTAAAGACGACGAGGTCGGCCTGTTTGACAAGGTCACGGTCTATTACGTGGACGAAGACGAAGAAGAAGTGCTGCAGCTGGTGACGACCATGCGCCAGAATGCCATGGAAGGACTTATCAGCAAAGCCTCGCCCGTCGGTGCGGCGATCTTCGGCAAAAAAGTGGGCGACCGGGTGACGGTTCACGTCAGCGCCACCGTCAGCTATGATGTCATCATCCGCGCCATTGAAAAAGGCGAGGACGATGCATCGCTGGACATCCGCGCCTATTGAGTACCCCCCAAAAAGTGAGGAATACCCCATGATTTATATTATTGGCGATACGCATGGCGACCTCCGGCATTTTTCAAAGCCGACGATGGTACAGGCGAAGGAGCCCAAGTGGACCGAGAAGGACACGTTGATCATCTGCGGCGACTTTGGGTTCATCTGGGCATACCCTGAGGATGAGGAGGAGTACCGCAAGGATCAGGAACGGCTGGATACGCTGGCGAAAAAGCCCTATAAAATCCTGTTTGTGGACGGCAACCATGAAAACTTCGAAATGCTGTACTCCTATCCGCTGGAGGAAGGCTTCGGCGGAACGGTGCGGCGCATCCGTGACAACATTTTTCATCTGCAACGCGGACAGGTGTACACCATCGGCGGGCACACTTTCTTTACCTTCGGCGGTGCCGCTACGCTGGACGCATGGCGGCGGCAGCGCGGCGTGTCGTGGTGGCCGGAGCTGGAGATGCCCACTGCAGAGGAGATGGAGGCCGGACGACAGGCGCTGGAGCGCGTGGATCATCAGGTGGACTACATCGTGACGCACACCGCCCCGAAAGTCGTGGTGAAAATGATGCGTTTTCCGCCCGCGCCGGAAGAAGGTCAGCTGACCGAATATTTCAACGAAATCTGGAAAACGACTGCATTTGAAATGTGGTATTTCGGACACTTCCATGTGGATTGGGCGCGTCCGGTGGGCGGCTGTGCTGTGCCGCTGATGGATGACGTCATTGCGATTCCGGAAAAGAAAGCATAAATAAAAAATGGTACGCTGCAACAGTAGCGTACCATTTTTTATTCAGACTTCAAACACGAAATCACATTGCGCTTTGATGCTGAATGCTTCAAAGTAGCGGTTTTCCAGCGGGATCCATTCCTTGCGGTAACGTGCGGCGATTGTTTTTCCGTTGCGGCGCAGAATGCGGTGCGCCTGTGCAGTGGGGTCTACGTCCATGAACACCCGGATGTGGTATGCGTCTGCCAGGTCGGGGTGCAGGGCATAAACGCCCTCGGTCACATACAGCGGCGAAGCGGGAACGGCACGGATCTCCCGGATGGTCTGCGTATGGCAGTCAAATACTCCGGTCGAAAAGGCGGTGCCGGCAGTCATGCCGGGCAAAACTTCCCGCGCAAACCGGGTGGCATCAATGTTGCCGCCGGGGCGGTTCATGCGTTCCGTACTCCGCTCCCATTGCGGGACGAAATAGTCATCCATGTGCAGGACGGGACAGCCGTATACTGCGCCCAGCATTTCCGCGAGCGTGGATTTCCCGGCGGCGCTTGGCCCGTCGATGGCGACGCACACCGGTTCCTGCCGGGCCATCCGGGTGCCGATTTCTGCCAGCAAGGGCAGAAACTGCGCATCATCTGCGCGGATCAGGCGGTAAGCCGGGGCATACGCCGCCCGGTACGCCTCGGAGTGATGTACCGACGGACACCCCTGACGCAGATACGAGCGCCAGTAGCGCCCCATTTCGCAATAAGAAAAGGGAAGCAGATTTTCTCTGGCCATCCGCATCAGCAGATTGCCCCGGCGCTCCATGCCGTACTGATTGGCAGGGGTGGGCTTGGCCCGCAGGAACAGCCGGGTCACGACCTGAGGATCCAGCCCATTGGCTATGGTACCCGCCAGATGCAGACGCACGAAGCCGCGCCCCACCGGATCGGTGGTGATGGGCGCATCGGCATCGGGGGTGGCGGCCAGTTCCTCAATCAGCCGGGCATACACCGTTTCTTCGTCGGGGGCCATGTGTCCGCTGCCGAATTCATCCTGATAGGCCAGCTTCACGGCATCCTGCGGCGCCATTTCGGGGTATTTCTCAGCGTGATACAGCAACGCTTCTTTGAATCGCAAGGGGAAAACTCCTTTCACGAATTACTTGTCCAGCGGAATCAGCCGTGCGTGGGTCAGCGCGTAAATTACAGCCGGAATCAGAATCAACTGGAGAACGATACCCGGCAGGGCATTGAGTACCGCACCGGCGGCGAACAGCGCCCACGAAAAAGCCGAGCCCATCGAGGCATACAGCACCGCGGAGGCCAGTCCCCATACGATACGCCCTGCGGTCATGGCGGTCAGCAGCGAAACATACAGACCTGCAGGCTTGCGGACAAAGGATCTGGGGAACAGCCCGGCCACCAGCCCGTAAGCGGCCAGTTCAAATGCCATCGCTGCGGCGGTGGGCATCATCGGCGGCATATGAATCACGGCGCTCCGCAGCAGCGGCAGAACCATCCCCACCATCGTACCCCACGGTGCGCCACAGATGTAGCCGCACAGCAGCACCGGAATGTGCATCGGGCACAGTGAAGCACCGATTTCCGGGATATTTCCGGTGAAAAAGGGCAGCACCATGCCAATGGCCAGAAACATCGCGGAAAAGGTCAGCTTCAGCAGCGGCGAACGGTGGAAGACGAGGGTTTTCATAAGCAACATCCTTTTGTACAAAAATATATGCCTATCATACCACACTCCCCGTCCGGAAGTCAAGGAAAGTGACTTGACACGAAAAAATCTCTGTGCTATATTGGATATATATCATTACGGCAAATGCCGGAAGGAGCGGAAAATCATGTTACTGTCTACACAAACGCAGGTACTCACCAAAGCATACACCGACGAGCAGATCATTGATATTTTGTCCGGCGCGGGCTTCGATGCCGCCGACTATACCATGGGCAACAGCCGTCTGCTCAAGGCCGACAGCGACCTCACCCGCAACGAAGTCACCGCCAAAGCAAAGGCGCTCAGAGCGATGGCTGCCGACAAAGGGCTGGTCTACAATCAGTGCCACGCACCGGCATGGGGCATGGAATGGGGCAAAGAAGATTACGTTCGTGACGTGATTTTCCCCACCACCGTCCGCTCCATGGAGCTGGCTGCCGCGCTGGGCGTGAAGATCATCGTGGTGCATCCCATCCACCATCTGCCGTGGCGCACCCACGCCGAGGAACTGTTCGAGATGAACATGAAGTTCTACAAGGCGCTGGAACCCTACTGCGAGGCTTACGGCATCAAGGTCGCTACGGAAAATATGTGGAACTGGGACCGCAACCGCCGCTACATCATCGACGACACCTGCTCCACGGCAGCAGAGTTCAACCGCTATGTAGACAGCATGAACAGCAAATGGCTGACGGGCTGTCTGGACATCGGTCATGCGGTGCTGGTGGGTTCTCAGCCGGAGGACATGATCCGCACGATGGGCAGCAAGCGCATTCAGGCGCTCCATGTCCACGACGTACTGTACACCGACGATACGCACACCATGCCGTACCTCGGCAAGGTCAACTGGAGTGCCGTTACGCAGGCGCTCGCCGACATCGGCTACGAGGGAGATTTTACCTTTGAAGCCGACTGCTTCTTTGAGCGTATGCCTGCTGCTTTGCAGCCCGGTGCTGTCAAGATGCTCCACGACACCGGCCGCCAGCTGATTTCGATGATCGACGCCGCAAAGAAGAAGTAAAAGACAAAACGGTTCTTTTTCAGCCCCCTATCTGCGTCAGCGGACAGGGGGCTGGCGGCCGCACCTGTTTCCGGACCGTCCGGAGGCGATCCCTACGCACCTCGCCGCCAACTTTCCCTTTCGGGGAAACCCTCCCACCATTGCCATTTGCCGCCGGAAGTGTACCGCACTCCCGGCGGCTTTTTGCATAAAAAAACGTGGACGTGGGGTATTTTTTTATAAATCTTCTTGCAATTTGGCCCGGCTGTGGTATAATTATTTTGGGGATTTTTCGTAACGACATCCATTAACGTCCACACATATATGAAAGGAATGTTCGCCATGCGTAAAACCAAAATCGTATGTACCCTTGGCCCGGCTTCTTCTACGCCGGAGGTTATGGAGCAGATGCTCCGCAACGGCATGAACGTTGCCCGACTGAACTTCTCTCACGGCACCCACGAGGGCCACAAGAAAATGATCGAGACTTTCCGTGCGGTGCGCGATAAGCTGGATGTACCGGCAGCCGTGCTGCTGGACACCAAGGGCCCGGAAATCCGTCTGGGTCTGTTCAAGGGCGGCAAGGTCGATTTTGCGACCGGTTCCACCGTGACCCTGACCACCAACGAGGTAGAGGGCACCTCCGAGATCGCACAGATCAGCTACAAGGACCTGCCCCGTCAGGTTGGCCCCGGCAAGCGCATCCTGCTGGATGACTGTCGTCTGGCACTGGAAGTTGTGGAAGTGCCCAACGAGACGGACATCGTCTGCAAGGTGGTCGAAGGCGGCTGGATCAGTGACCGCAAGGGCGTGAACGTTCCGTACACCCATCTGGACTTTGAATTCCTGAGCGAAAAGGACAAGGAAGATCTGCGCTTCGCCATTGAAAATGATGTGGACTTCATCGCTGCTTCCTTTGTGCGCAGCAAGGACGACGTCATTCAGATGCGTAAGTATCTGGACTACTACGGTGGCCACGACATCAAGATCATTGCGAAGATCGAGAACATGGAAGGCGTGGAGAACTTCTCCGAGATTCTGCGCCACGCGGACGGCATCATGGTAGCCCGCGGCGATATGGGCGTTGAGATCGAGTACGAGCGCCTGCCCGGTCTGCAGAAGCGCTTCATCCGTGAGTGCTATCAGGCTGGCAAGATGGTCATTACTGCAACCCAGATGCTGGAGTCCATGGCACAGCGTACCACCCCGACCCGTGCTGAAATCACCGACGTTGCAAACGCTGTGTTCGACGGTACCTCCGCCATCATGCTGTCCGGCGAAACCGCAATGGGCGCACATCCGCCGCTGGTCGTCAAGGTTATGGCCAAGATCGCCCGTCAGGCAGAGCATGACGCATTCGAAATGGGCATTTACAAGGCCGCTGCCTTCGAAAACGATATGGAAGACATCACCAACGCCATCTGTGACGCCGCCTGCACCACCGCACGCGACGTGCATGCAGAGGCCATCATCGCCGTCACCAAGTCCGGCTACACTGCCCGCCGTGTATCCAAGTTCCGCCCGATCCACAAGATCGTGGCCGCAACGCCCATGGTCAAGGCATATCATCAGCTGGCACTGTCCTGGGGCGTATATCCGGTGCTGGCCCTGTATCAGCAGGATGCCAACCAGCTGTTCCGTCATGCCATCGACTGCGCACTGAAGTATGACCTCGTGAAGGTCGGCGACAACGTCGTCATCACCGCCGGTGTGGACGGCACCACCAACAGCATCAAGCTGGCCAAAGTGCCCGGTCACAAGAGATGAGCATGACACGGGACGAAAAAGCCAGGGAACTGTTCAAGTCGGGTTACAACTGCGCACAGGCCGTGGTGCTGGCGTATGAGGATGAACTGGGTCTGAACCGCGAAGCGGCTGCCCGGCTGGCCTCCTCGTTCGGTGCCGGTATGGGCCGGATGCGTGAGGTCTGCGGCGCACTCAGCGGTGCGTTTATGGTGGCCGGTTGGGTGCGCGGTTACAGTGACCCCACCGCCCGCGACGAAAAGACCATCCATTATGCGCGGATCCAGCGGATCGCTGAGGCATTCCGCGCAGAAACCGGAGCTATCCGCTGTGCGGAATTACTGGGTGCAAAGGGAAAGGACACTTCGCCCACACCCGATGCCCGGACCGCGGATTACTACAAGAAGCGTCCCTGCGCCGAAATGGTTGCGCTGGCGGTGCGCTTGCTGGAGGAAGATCTGGCAAAATACCCGTAACGGCATTTATAAAATCGCCTCGATGCAATGGTCGGGACATATAAAAACAGTGAACCGACACAGCAGCAGCGTCTGTTGTGTCGGTTTTTGTATTTTAATTGACGGCTTAACGGATAAATTGGAACGCTATGCCGATGGTTTGGGTAAGTGACCGCTTGGTTGCGCTTTCAACCTCACTGCGTTCGGCATTGCCCGAAAAGCCCTCTCCGTCAGCCCGTAGGGCTGACACCTCTCCCGAAGGGAGAGGCAAGGAGGCTTTGTAAAGTTTTAGTCTTGTTTCTTGGCTCTCCCTTCGGGGGACGATTCCCCCCCGGTGTGGGGGAAATGTCACGCAGTGACAAAGGGGGACGGCCGCCGTAAGCGGCTGTCGAGCGAAGCGAGACTGAGAGGGCTTCCTATAAACCACTCCAACATTCAGAACAGAACCTAAATTTGAATTTTACGGAGAAAGCACGATGACCGGAAAAGAATTATGGGCAACATTTATCCAAAGAAATAACATTACGGATTGTGAATATGAGGAATGGGCTTTTGGAACGAGTGCAGATTTGCTTGCTCATTTGGTGGTGATTGGAGAAAAAACCGCTACATCTTCGGCATATCCTTTGTATGAGTTTGAAAGTGAACCACTGCCTGCATCTGGAACATATAGTGTGCTTTTGGATTCTCACCATCATGCTGTATGTATTATCAAAACCACAAAAGTATCTGTTGTTCCGTTTCGTGAGGTAACAGAACAACACGCCTACAAAGAAGGCGAAGGAGATAAGTCTTTGGATTATTGGAGAGATGTTCACGCAAAGTTCTTTACCAAATGTCTGAATAAAGCTGGTCTGAAATTCACGGATGATATGAAAGTTGTGTGCGAGGAATTTGAGCTTATCTGTATGCCCTGAAAGGAGGGTTACTCAATGAAAAAAATATTTGCTTTTCTCGTTGCATTGTTCCTGTTTTCGGCCTGTCTGCTGCCGGGGGCTGCGTTGGGCGCAGCCAACAAGGTGGAAAAGGACGGAAAGACCTTTGAGGTCAATTTCATGGAGAATATCATTTTTGATGGTACCTACACCTATGAATTTACCTTTTCGGGGGACAGCGAAAATTACCACATCAACATCACCTATCCCAACGGCGCGACGTATTCCTGGAGTCAGTCGGGCAGCACAGGGGCTGGCAGCTGGACCGATGACTACGACGAGAACCGCTATGTGGACGGGAGTACGCTGTGTGAGCTGATCGTCCCCGAAGCGCCCAAGCGCGTGAACCCGGCAAAGGTACTGGGCATCATTTTCGTGATTGGCGTCGGCGCGTTTTATGCGATTGCGCCGAAGGCGGCGTGGTATCTGGACACCGGATGGCGGTTTGAATACGCCAAGCCGTCGTATGCGGCACTGATCTGGCATCGGGTCAGCGGAGTCATCGCGATTGTGGCTGGCATCATTCTGAATTTTGTGTGAATTGACAAAAGCTGAATTGCAAAAACCGATCTATGACATACATCATAGGTCGGTTTTGTTTTGGGTAATTATACAATGTAGTGCGTCTGTACTTACCGACGCTTCCGCAGGAACACATACAGCATGATCAGCAGAAGCACACATACAGCCAACGCCCCAACCCAGTCGTAGGAATGCTGGATCGGTTCAGCCGGTGCATCCGGACGACTGGAGTCCGTAGGCTGATTCGATGCATCGGGCTCATCGGAAACAGTGGGCTGCTGGGACGATGTAGTATCATCCGAAGAACCATTCAACGACGGCACATTCACAGACGAAAAGTTCATCGAGAAAAATACCTCATTGCCAGGATCGACACCGCAGGCGCAGCCGCCGGAATAAGTAACGGATTTCTTGCCGGTGTGAAGTCGCACGAAAAATTTATGGTG
>JAFTRF010000168.1 GCA_017462405.1 Clostridia bacterium
CCCGCACCAACTTGACGGTGAATCTGTACGGCGATTCCGGTACCGGTAAGACGATGGCCGCCCATGCCATCGCCCATGCGTTGGACAAAAAGGTGATTTTCGTCGATTATGCAGAAATCGAGTCCAAATACGTGGGCGAGACGGCCAAGAACATCAAGCGTCTGTTCCAGACGGCGGACGAACTGGGTGCGATTATTGTATTTGATGAAGCCGATGCACTGTTGAGCAAACGAGTGACGGATATGCGGTCGTCCTCGGATGTCAGCGTGAACCAGACACGCTCGGTGCTGCTGAACATTCTGAACGAATATTCCGGTGTGGTCATCTTCACCACCAACTTCATCCAGAACTTTGACCCGGCGTTCCTGCGCCGCATCCGGTACCAGATCAAGTTTCATCTGCCTAACGAATCCCTGCGCAAACAGCTGTGGGAGATGTACATCCCGGCGAAGATGCCCACCGATGCCGATACGGCACAGCTGGCGGAAAAATACGAAAACGTCAGCGGCAGCGACATTGCCAATGCGGTCTTTTCTGCATCTGTTAAGGCGGCGCGTCTGGACCGGCGCGTGGTGGAGCAGAAATTCTTCGAGGACGCCATCGGTGCCATCCTGCGCGCAAAAATGGACAACGGCGTGGTAACGGGGCGTCGGGAGGCACAGGTGTTGACCAACGACGTCCGCAACCGTACGGAATAACATCGCGGAGGGAATCGCGTTATGTGGGACGCACTGCTGGGCTATATGGCACTGGATGCACAGAAACTTTGACCGGAGGACGATCCCATGTGGAATACGAAACTTTGCCTCGGTACGGGCAATTATTTCGGTGCCGATGACAAAACGCAAATGAAGCTGTTCCAGGACACCGGCTTTGAAGCCTTTTTCACCGGATGGGACGGAAAAAAAGACCTGTGCGACCTGCGCGCGTATGCCGATGAACTGGGACTGAGTTTTCAATCCGTCCATGCACCGTATATCAAATCGGCGGATATGTGGAAAACCGGGCCAAAGGCGGAAACCGCCGTGGCGGAGTTGCTTCGATGCACCGAGGACACTGCTGCAGCAGGGGTAGATCTGATGATCTGCCATTGTTGGATCGGTTTCAACGGATGTACTCCGACGGCGGAGGGCATCGAAAATTATCGCATCGTGGTGCGCCGGGCAGCAGAACTGGGCATCCGGGTCGCCTTTGAAAATACCGAGGGCGAACCGGCATTGCACGCGCTGATGGAAGCTTTCCGGGACGAACCCAATGTGGGTTTCTGCTGGGATACCGGTCACGAGCAATGTTACAACCACGGAAAAGATCTGATGGCACTGTACGGAAATCGTCTGATGGGGACTCACATCAACGATAATCTGGGTATCCGGGATTACAACGGCACCACGACATATATCGATGACCTGCATTTGCTGCCTTTTGACGGCATAGTGGATTGGTCGTATGTGGCGGAGCGTCTGAGCCGCTGGGATGCGGACCAGATTCTGACCTTTGAGCTGACCCCAAACAGTATGCCGGGTCGTCACGAAAACGATGCATATCAGCGGCTGGGTCTGGAAGAATATGTGGCAGAATGCTACAAACGTGCTTGCCGGGTAGCTGCATTGATACAGCGTGCCCGAAAACAATAAAAGGAGCATCATCATGAACGACAAAAATTTGCAGGTGCCCGAAGCGGCGCAGTACATCAAGGACTTTGAACAGCTGGGCTTCGGTATGTTCGTCCATTACGGTCTGTATTCCATGCTGAACCGGGGCGAATGGGCGTTGTACATCCACAAGCTGGACCGGGATGAATACCGGAAATTGCAGGAGAAGTTTGCGCCGGTGCCGGAAACCATCGCGGAACTGGTCCGGATCGCAAAGGGGGCAGGCTGCCGTTACATTTGCCTGACCCCCCGTCATCACGAGGGCTTTTCGCTGTACGATACCTGCGGTCTGAATGAATACGACGCACCCCACAGCCCGGCCGGGCGCGATCTGATCGCGGAATTTGTGGACGAATGCCGCAAAGCAGATATCGTGCCGTTCTTCTATCACACGACGCTGGACTGGATGCATCCGCTTTACCGGCAGGATTTCAATAAATATCTCGATTACCTGTACGACAGCGTGGAGATCCTCTGCACCAAGTACGGCAAAATCGGCGGTCTGTGGTTTGACGGCAACTGGGCCAAAAGGGATGCCGATTGGAAGGAAAGCCGTCTGTATGCCATGATCCGCCGCAATCAGCCGGAAGCGATCATCATCAACCACACCGGTACC
>JAFTRF010000169.1 GCA_017462405.1 Clostridia bacterium
CCACCCTGGAAGATCTGGCCGCAAGCTTTGGCGAAGACCGGCCCATCAGCCTGTGCCGGGAACTGACCAAGCTCCACGAGGAAGTGCTTCGCACCACACTGGGACAGGCCATCGAGAAATATGCTGTCCAGCCCCCAAAGGGTGAATTTGTGCTGGTTATTGCCGGTGCCCCGGAGCAGATCAAGGAGTCTGCCACCGCTGACGATGCCGCCGCCCGGGTGAAGGCCCTGATGGACACTGGAATCAGCCGCAAGGATGCTATCAAGCAGACGGCAAAAGAACTGAATTTACCGAAAAACGTGGTCTATGACGCTGCGCTCCAATTGGACGACGCATAAAAAAACACCGCGGCAGCAAACGCTGTCGCGGTGTTTTTTTGCGAATCAAACCTTGCTCATATTGCGTACGCACTCGCGGCACACGTTCTTGCCGCGGTAAGAAACAAGCCCATATGAGGAAGCGCAAAATACGCAGGAAGGCTCAAACTTTTGGAGTACGATCCGATCATTATCCATGTAGATCTCCAGTTCATCCCGTTCCGCAATATCCAAGGTGCGCCTCAGTTCGATAGGAAGCACGATTCTGCCCAGCTCGTCCACTTTACGAATGATACCCGTTGACTTCATATAGCAGCCCCTCCTTTCCTCGTTCATTGTGTAACCAGTGTCATATGTCCACAGCAGGAATACGAACGCCTGATTTTTTATATCATTATTATAAGCGCTCTTTATACTTGTGTCACATGGTTTTTTGTATTTTTGTCGCTTTTTGCGAACATTTTCCGTTCTACGCCTTTCCAACCCTCAATAGGATGCCATCAAAGGGGTGAAGAAAATGGTTATGAGTTGGATTTGGACGCTGTTTCTTCTGTTTTCCGTTATTATTTCCACTTTTCAGGGTAGAATCAGCAATGTATCCGCGGCCGTTGCAGAAGGTGCACAGGCCGGCATTACGCTGGCCATCAGCATGGCCGGCTCCATTTGTTTGTGGTCCGGCGTAGGTCATCTGATGGACAAGGCCGGTATGACCGATGGTCTGTCCCGTCTTTTGCGCCCTGTTTTATGCCGGATTTTCCCCGGTACAAAGACAGATCCGCAGCTTCGCAAAGATCTGAGCGCCAATATCTGCGCTAATATTCTGGGGCTCGGCAACGCCGCCACACCAATGGGAATCCGGGCCGCGCAGCGAATGACCGACCCCACCCGCCCCGGAATCGCCACCGACGAAATGTGCCGCCTGATCGTGCTGAACACCGCATCCATTCAGCTCATTCCCGCAAATGTGGCAGCCGTCCGGGCATCCCTGGGCTGCGAAACCCCCTTCGACATCCTTCCGGCAGTATGGTTGACAAGCATTTGTTCAGCAGGCATCGGGCTCAGTGCGGCATGGCTGCTGGGAAAGCTGTGGCGCCATGACTGACTATATTGTTCCCCTTCTTCTGCTACTGAGCAGCGCCATTGCGCTGCGAAAGAAGGAAAACCCCTATGACTTGATGCTCACCGGTGCTGCCGACGGTCTGAAGCTGCTGAAATCCATCGTTCCGGCACTGGTACTGCTGCTGACGGCAGTTGCCATGCTCCGCTCCTCCGGTGCCATTGAGTTGTTGAGCAACTTCTGCACTCCTGCTTTTCGCTTCTTTGGCGTGCCTCCGGAAACCGCCATGCTGGTACTGATCCGTCCCATCAGCGGCAGTGCGGCACTGGCCGTCGGTGCGGAACTGATGGCCGAATACGGACCGGATTCCCTGATTGGTCGGACAACTGCAGTGATGCTGGGTTCGACCGAAACGACTTTTTATGCCATCAGCGTCTACTTCGGGGCAGCGGGTATTCAAAAGACCCGTTATACCGTAGCCGCGGCTCTGCTTGCGGATCTGACAGGCTTTGTCATGGCGTCTGTAACGACACGCCTGCTTTTCAGCACATAAAAACAGCCGTGCAGCACAAACTGCACGGCTGTAATCAATTATTCCTCATCCTCGTCGTCGAGGGTAAACTCCAGCACCTCACCGCACTCATCGCACACGATGGAGCCGGCCTCCAGAGTTTCCTCATCGAAGTTGATGACGTTACCGCAGGCACACTTCACCTCATAAATGATGCTGTCCTCGTCGCCGAAGTCGAAACCCTCTTCCTCATCGTCGTCCTCATCATCGAAATCGTCATCATCATAATCGTAGTCATCGTCGTCCTCATCCATGATGTAGTCCTCGATGGCATCCAGATCCTCTTCGATCTCGTCCAG